>CAZFUK010000183.1:0-5162 GCA_964522005.1 uncultured Anaerolineales bacterium
TAGGTCCGAGCGCGGCCCTCTCCTCCGCCTGTACTCCGCGACGCTCAAGAGCGGCGACCAGTTCAACCCGGCCTACCTGCGCCACGCCCAGGGCTGGCGTGACTATGCCCGAGGTGTGGTGTGGGCCTTGCGCCAGGCCAAGTACCCCATCCAGGCCGGCGATATCGCCCTGGCCGGTGACGTGCCCCTGGCGGCCGGCCTCAGCTCGTCGGCGGCGTTTGAGGTCGGCCTGGGCTGGACGCTGGCCCACCTGGGCGGCTTCACGGTAGACCGGGCGCAACTCGCCCAACTCATGAAACGTACTGAAAACAAGTGGGTCGGCGTCCAGTCGGGTATCATGGACCAGTTCATTGTCGCGCTCGGCCAGGCCGACCATGCCCTGCTGGTGGACACGCGCGACCTGAGCTACCAGGCCGTGCCCATGCCTAAGGGCACGAGTGTGGTCATCGCGGATACCAACGTCAAGCGCGGGCTGGTGACGTCGGAGTACAACGCGCGGCGGGAGGAGACGGCCGAGGCCGCCAAACGGCTCGGCGTTCCCAGCCTGCGCGACGTGCCCTGGGAAGGCTTCGAGGCGCGTGCGACGGAGTTGCCGGAGCGGCTGCGCCAGCGGGCACGGCATGTGGTCAGCGAGAACGACCGTGTCCTCCAGGCGGTCAAGGCGCTGCGGGCGAGTGACGTGGCCCTGTTCGGCCACCTCATGAACGAGTCGCACCGCAGTCTGGCCGATGACTACGCGGTGAGCCACCCCAACCTGGACCTACTCGTGGACCTGGCGCGGCGTCAGCCGGGCGTGTACGGGGCGCGGATGACGGGCGCGGGGTTTGGCGGGGCGACGGTGAGCCTGGTGGCGGACGAGGCCGTGCCCGACTTTGTGCGCGAGGTGGGCCAGGCCTACGCTGAGGCGACCGGGGCGCCGCCGCCCATCTATGTCACGCGAGCGACGAATGGGGTCGAAGTGCTGGCGTAACTTGAGGCAGCTATGGGTGTTATTAGCTACGAGACCCCGATGGGGGACGCGGTGATTGAACCTGAGGACCAACTGGTTCAGCGGGCCAAGCACGATGCGGCGGCCTTCGGCGCGCTGTATGACCGCTATGTGGACAAGGTGTATAACTACATCTACCACCGTGTCGGTAATCATCACGACGCCGAGGACCTGACATCGCGCACGTTTCACCGCGCCCTCGCCAATGTCGGCGCGTACATGGAGCGGGGCGTGCCCTTCTCGGCCTGGCTGTTCCGCATTGCGCACAACCTGGTCGCCAACTGGCACCGCGACCAGGGCCGGCGGCCTGTCGTCTCGCTGGACGAGGCGCACAGCGGCCCGCCGCAGCATCCGGAGATGGCGGCCGAACACGCCGAGGAGCAGGACGCCCTGCTAGAGGCGATTCGCACCCTGCCCGACGACCGCCAGAAACTGCTGCTGTTTAAGTTCAGCGAGGGCATGTCTAATCTGGAGATCGCGGCTGTCTTGGGGCGAACCGAGGGCGCGGTGAAGTCGCTCTACCATCGGACGCTTTTGTCGTTGCGGGAGGAGATGGAACGGCGCGGCTGGGGCAAGTGAGGGGTTAGTGGTGGGTGAGGAGTGAGGCCCTAGAAGAGGTGGCTGATGCAAGAGCCTATCGCAAGTGAAATCCTGACGGCCCACGCTGACCGTCTCGTAGCGGGTGAAGACGCGACGGAAGATTGCGCCCGGCTGTTCCCCGACGCGGGCGGCGACCTGGTGGAACTGATGGGGCTGGCGGTGCGGCTCAATGCGCTGCTGCGGCCCGTCCGCCCTCGCCCGCAGTTCCGCGCTGAGCTACGCCGCGACCTGTTGGCCGCCGCCCGCCAGCGTGACGTGGGGCTGCCGCTGCCTCTTCTCGACGGGTGGCGGGAGGACGCCGAGCAGTGGGTGGACTATGCGCGGCGGCATCTGCCCGAGTGGGGGCCGCCGCCCTGGCCCGAACGGCCCATCCCGCGCAGTTGGGTGCTGGCCGCGCTTGGCCTGACCGGGGCGGGCGTGTGGGCTTATCTGCGCCGGCGCGACGAGCAACGCCGGGGGGACATCGAGGTGGCCGCCCGGTAACACTCCTGCTTTCAATTCATAGGCCCTCACCGGTGCTATCGGTGAGGGCCTTGTCTTGCCTACGCGGGCCGAGCGCCCACCCCCTGCCCTATCGGCAATAGGGGCTGATGGTCGCCAGCAGTGTCTCCATCTCGATGGGCTTCTGTAGGTAGCCCGCCGCCCGCAGGGCCTGGGCCTTCTGGCCCACCTGCGTATCGGCCGACACCACCACGACGGGTATCTCGGCCAGGGCCGGGTCCCGCTGCTGCTCGGCGCGAAACTGCCAGCCGTCCATGACGGGCATCATCAGGTCCAGCAAGATGACACGCGGACGCCCGCCCCGCCGCAACTGCTCCAACGCGACGCGCCCGTTGGCCGCGCTGGCGACGGTGTAGCCTTCATCCTCCAGTATCTCGCGGAACACATCGCGAATCCCAAAGTCATCGTCCACGATGAACACGTGACAGTTAGCCGCTCCGCTCACCGCTTCGGCCGCTTCGGCCATGCTCCCCCCTGGCCGCCGATGTTAGCCAACATAGACTTGCGTGTCCTGCGGGGCGTAGCCGTTGGAGTGACCCGCCGGCTCGCGTTCGCGCTCCTCTGAGGAGGTGGACGCGGCCGCCCCCTGTTGAAGGGGCCAGGCAACCAACCAGGCGACGATGAGGACAGCCTCGGCGAGGGCGTCCAGGAGGTAGATGGGGGAGATGCGCCCCTTAGCGACATACACCACGTCAATGGCAGCCAGACCCGCCGCGCTGCCGACCGCCAGGACAGCCGTTTCCGGCGGCACGCGCCGCCGCCAGCCTGCCAGGCCCAGCACCGCGCCGATCACTGTCACCAGGATGCCGACCGTCCGCACCAGCCAGTGATCGGTCTTGGGACCGGTGACCGCCTCAAAGGTCCGCATGCTCACCAGGGGCCAGACCCCTGTGACCGCGAAGTAGACTGCTTGGCCCAAGGCGAGCGCGCGCACCAGGGTCGAGGGGGGCGGGACGCTGTCCGTCCGCCCCCCACCCTGCCGCGCAAGCTCTACCTCAGGGCCGGTCGCTGTGACCGTTCGCCCCATGGTGCGCCCTTCCATTTCCGTTGCCGTTGGTCCGGCTGCCGTGCGGTGTCAGCACCACCTTGATACAGCCGTCCTGATGGTCCTTGAACATCTTGTAGCCCTGCGGGGCCTGGTCCAGGGGCAGGACGTGGGTAACGATGACCGAGGGGTCAATCTCACCCCGCTCGATGTGCTGGACCAGCTTGGGCAGGTAGCGATGGACGTGCGTCTGGCCCGTGCGGATGGTCAGGCCCTTGTTCATGACGGCGCCGAACGGCAACTTGTCCACGAACCCGCCGTACACCGCCGGGATGGACACGGTGCCGCCCTTGCGGCAGGCCCAGAAGACCTGGCGCAGCACCTGGCCCCGGTCCGTGGTGAGCATGGCCTCGGTCTTGACGCGGTCGAGCAGCGCGTCCGGCTCCATGCCGTGCGCTTCCAGGCCGACGGCGTCCATACAGGCGTCTGGCCCCCGGCCGCCGGTCATCTCGCGCAGCGTCTCCAGGACATCCACTTCATTGATGTTGAGCGTCTCCGCGCCCGCCTTCTGCGCCAGCGCCAGGCGCTCCGGCGTGTCGTCCATGGCGATGACGCGGTGCGCGCCGAGCAGGAACGCGCTGCGGATGGCAAACTGGCCGACGGGGCCGCAGCCCCAGATGGCGACAATGTCACCCGGGTGGATGTTGCAGTTCTCGGCGGCCATGTAGCCGGTCGGGAAGACGTCGGCGAGCATGACGGCCTGGTCGTCGGTGATGGAGTCGGGCAGCTTGTAGGGGCCGACATCGGCGAAGGGCACGCGGACATACTCGGCCTGCCCACCGGCGTAGCCGCCGGTCAGGTGGGAGTAGCCGTAGATGCCGGCCGGCGCGAAGCCGAACAGCTTCTCGGCCATCCAGGCGTTGGGGTTCGAGTTGTCGCACAGCGACCACAGGCCGTGCTTGCAGTACCAGCAGTTGCCGCACGAAATCGGGAAGGGCACCACGACGCGGTCGCCCGACTTGAGGTTCTTCACCTGGGGGCCGACTTCGACCACCTCGCCCACAAACTCGTGGCCCAGGATGTCGCCCTTCTCCATCGTCGGCATGACGCCGTCGTAGAGGTGGAGGTCCGAGCCGCAGATGCACGTCGCCATGACCTTGATGATGGCGTCGCGCGGGTTCAGGATGCGCGGGTCCGGTACGTCCTCGACGCGGACCACGTGCTTGTCAATCCAGCAGAGTGCTTTCATTGGCTTAGCCTTCCTTCTGTTTAAAGAGCGCCTCGGCCACCTTACCCGTCGTGGAACGCTCGCCGTGGGGCTGGCCCTCGGTCGTCGGCAACTCGCCGGCTTCCATCAGCCACTTGAAACGGCGCAGATCGCCCGCCACCTGCTGCTCCGGCTCTTCGCGGAAGAGCTTGGCGAACATCTGGCCCAGCTTGCCGGCCGGCGGGTTATACTCCAGCTCGACCTGGACTTCCGTCCCCCGGTTGCCGGGGGCCGGCGCGAAGCGGACGGAGCCGCTGTTGGGGATGTCGGCGTTGGGCAGCGAGCGCCAGGCGATGAGGCGGGGCCGCTCGTCCTGGGTAATCTCCGCGTCCCACTCGACGGATAGGCCGGCCGGCCCCTTGGCCTTCCAGCGCGACTGGGTGGGGCTGAGGACCGTGACCGCTTCCAGGTGCTTCATAAACTGGGGCAGGTTCTCGAAGTTGTGCCAGAACTCAAAGAGTTCCTCGGCCGGGCGCTCGATGGTGACGGCGTCGCGCACGTGGATGCCCTGGCTGGCTTCGCGGCCCTTGAGGCGGCGGTAGCCGGCGAAGAGGGCGAGCGCGCCGGCGGCCGCGGCGGCCAGCCCGCCAATCTTGCCCAGTTGCAGGCCCTCAGGCTGGACCTTCGCCAGGGGCGCTTCCTGCGTCGCCGGCATGGTCACGTCCTGCGTCGTTGAGGTGGTCGTCATCTCGGGCGCATCATACACGCCCTGCGGCTTGTCCTCGCGCACCGGCTCGGCCATGGGGTGCGACTTGCCCTCGCCTCCCTGTTGCATGTCATAGGTCGGATCGGTCATCGTTACTCTCCTTTACTGGTCTACT
>CAZFUK010000183.1:5262-9194 GCA_964522005.1 uncultured Anaerolineales bacterium
AGGGCGGGCAGTGTCAGGACGCGCTCCACCTCCCCCCGCCGCGTCGCGGTGACCACCTGCCGGGCGGCGCGCTCGGCGTCCATGGACAGGACGGGCAGGTTCGCCAGGATGCTGAACCAGGTAAACTCCTGCTCGTGCTGGCCCTTGAAGATGGCGCTGAGGAAGGAGCCCGTACGCATCAGCCCCGGCACGATGGTCGTGACGGTGACCCCGTCCTTGGCGACTTCAGTGCGCAGCCCCTGGGAGAAGCCGACCGCCGCGAACTTCGCGCTGGTGTAGGGCAGCAGGTGGGGCGCGCTAATCTTGCCGCCGATGGACGTGATGTTGACGATGCGGCCATAGCCCCGCTCGCGCATCTGGGGCAGCACGTCCAACGAAGCGTAGACGGGCCCCCAGTATAACTCGTTCATGGCGGTCTTGAAGTCGTGGAGCTTCATGCTCTCCAGCGGGCCGACGCGAATCTGACCGGCGTTGTTGACGAGAATATCAATGCGGCCATAGTGATTCGTGACGGCCTTGACCATCGTCAGCACGGCCTGACGGCTGCCTACGTCGCACACCACGGTAAAGACGTCGGCCCCCTCGCGCGCCAGTTCGGCCTTCGCCCGCGCCAGTTCGTCCTCGTTGCGAGCGCAGATGGCGACCTGGCAGCCCAGGCGGGCGAACTCGCGGGCCAGGAGTAAGCCCAGCCCCCGTGACCCGCCCGTAATCAGCACCACCTGACCGTCCAGGTCGTCCTGCCGCCAGCGCGCCAGCAGTTCCTTGGCGACCCACAGCCCGGCCCCGATGCCGAGCAGGCGGCGCAGGCCTCCGTTATCCTTCGCCTGGGCCATGTTGCCCTCCTTCTCGCCGTTAGCCATTGACCACCTCGCCGCCGTTGGGATGCAGGACCTGCCCGGCGATGTAGGACGAGTCGTCGGAGGCCAGGAAGACGTAGCAGTTAGCGACCTCTTCCGGCTGGCCCGCCCGCTTCATGGGCACGTCGGCGCCGAAGGTCTTGACCTTCTCTTCGGGGAACGTCGAGACAATCAGGGGTGTCCAGATGGGGCCGGGCGCGACGGCGTTGACGCGGATGCCCTTCTCGATGAGGGCCTGGGACAGCGAGCGCGTGAAGGCGACGATGGCGCCCTTGGTGGACGAGTAGTCGAGCAACTGGGGGCTGCCCTTGTACGCCGTCACCGAGGTGGTGTTGATGACCGCGCTGCCCGGCTTGAGGTGCTTGAGGGCGGCCTTGGTCAGGAAGAACTGGGCGAAGATGTTGGTGCGGAAGGTGCGCTCCAACTGCTCGGCGGTGATGTCCTCAATGCTGTTCTGGGGGTGCTGCTCGGCGGCGTTGTTGACCAGGATATCGAGGTGGCCCAACTCCCGTACCGTCCGCTCGACCGTCTGCTGGCAGAAGCCTTCGTCGCCGATGTCACCGGCGATGAGCAGGCAGCGGCGGCCCTCTTGCTCGACCTGGCGCTTCGTCTCCTGGGCATCCTCGTGCTCGTTCAGGTAGGCAATCGCCACGTCCGCGCCTTCCTTGGCATACACGATAGCGACGGCGCGGCCGATCCCGCTGTCGCCGCCCGTGATCAGGGCGACCTTACCCTGGAGCTTGCCGCTCGCCCGATACTGGCGGTCTTCGGCCTTGGGCAGCGGGTGCATCTCCGCCTCGTGGCCGGGGCGTTGCGCCTGCTGCTGGGGGGGAAACTGCTGCTGTTGCTGGGGTTGCTTCTGCTGCTGTTGCTGCTGCTGAGTTTTCTGCTTTTGGTCCATTCTGAACTCCTTGGTAACAAAATAGGGAAGGGGCCAGCGATTCATTAAACACCTGCAAGGAACGTACCACCAAGCGAATGACATAACCCTCCCGAAGGTTGCAACTTTCGGGAGGGTTCATTCGTCGGTGTGACTACTCGCTCGGTATGATAGGGGTTGTGTGCCGTAGAGTACCTCAGCCTGACGGACTTTCAGCCGCCCCCGGCTGCACCAGGGCCAGCGTCGCCACCTCGGTCTCGCTCAGGCCGGGCACGGCCGGGAGGCTCTGCGGGGTCCAGCGCTCGAAGAATGAGCCGTCCAGGTAGGCGTCCATGACCGCCGGGTGGATATAGCTCTTGCGGCAGACGGCGCGCGTATTGCCCAACTGCTCCGCGACACGGTCAATGGCGCGGACCAGCGAGCGTTTGGCCGCTGTCTGCGTCGTGGCCGGCCCGATCTCGGCCAGCGCCTCGGCGCACAACACCGTGCCGGCCCAGGTGCGGAAGTCCTTGGCTGTGAAGTCTTCGCCCGCGATTTCGCGCAGATAGGTGTTGACGTCGTTGGACGCCAGGGTGTAGCACTCGCCGTCTTCGTCGAGGTACTGGAACAGGCGCTGGCCGGGCAGGTCCTGGCAGCGTTTGACGATCTGCGCCAGGCGGCGGTCGCGCAGGTCAATGGAGTGTTCCTTGCCGCTCTTGCCTCGGAACTCAAACACGATCTTCGATCGCTCAATCTGGGCGTGTTCGTCGCGCAGCGTCGTCAGGCCATACGAGTCGTTGTGCTGAGCGTACTCCTCGTTGCCCACGCGGATATGAGTCGTCTCTAGCAGGCGCACCACCGCCGCCATGACCTTTTCCTTGGGCAGGCCGCGTCGGCCCAGGTCGGCGTCAACACGCTCCCGAATGGTGGGCAGAGCCAGGGCGAAGCGCGCCATGCGGGTGAACTTGGTCTCGTCGCGCACCGCCCGCCAGTCCGGGTGGTAGCGGTACTGTTTGCGGCCCTTGGCGTCCCGCGCCGTGGCCTGGATGTGGCCGTTCGGATTAGGGCAAATCCAGACCTCGGTCCAGGCCGGCGGGATCGCCAGCGACCGCAGCCGCTTGAGGTGGTCCGGGTCACGGATGGGCTGGCCGTCCAACCCGATGTAGCTAAAGTGGCGTCCGACGCGCTTGCGTTGGATGCCCGGTTCGTCGTCGGTGACATACTCCAGCCCGGCCCGCTCCGCTGAGGCCACCGGGTCCAGCCGAATCGCTTGTTCCACGCGCTACCCCCTGACAATATGCTACGGTGTTCGATGCAGACCTGACAGGTCTCTCACTTACGCCACCTGTCGTTCGACTTTCTCATCCTCGATGGCCTCGATGGCCTCCTCCGCCTCGTCTGCCCCTGGCTCGCTCGCCTGCTCGCGGAAGTGGCGGAACTGGTCCTGGAGCTTCTCCAGTTCTTCATCCGACAGGTCTTCCAGGTCCACCAGGTTATTCCGCGCGTGCTCGACCGCCCGAATCAGCTCGTCCAGCTTGAGATGGATGGCCTTGGCGTCGCGGTTCTGGGTGTTCTGGATGAGGAAGACCATCAGGAAGGTCACGATGGTCGTCCCCGTGTTGATAATCAACTGCCAGGTATCCGAGAAGCTAAAGATGGGGCCGGTGACGGCCCAGACCAGGATGATGACAACCGCCACGATGAACGCCCACGGCGACCCGACCACGTCAGACGTCTTCTGAGAGAACTTACGGAACTGCTCTTGCATACTACACCTCTCTTGCTTCCTCCCCTTACCATAATCAGGCTAGAGCCTCCATTCTCCCAAAAGCAAACAGCGTGCCGACCTTGACCGAACGGGTCTCAGGCCACACGCTGTCCCTCAAAGGTTCCTCTCACCGCCCCCGTAGAGACGCGACATGTCGCGTCTCTACCGTCTATGTCGCGTCCGGATGGGCGGGTCACACGGCTACCGTTCCGTCTCCGTGGGTTGGGACCAGGTCGGCAACTCGGTTGCGGTCGTCTCGGTCACCCGTGTGGGCTGGCCCAGGGTGGTCGTCGGCGTCCAGGACGGTGCGTCGCTGGCCGGGAAGGATTCGTCTGACTCCTGCTCGACACGGTCCACCGGCTCTTCGCGCACGCTCTCCAGACGCGTCGGGCTGTGGGCGACGGGGCCAGCGGCGGTCCTGTCCTGCTCGTTGGGCGTCGTCCACGTG
>CAZFUK010000184.1:0-9191 GCA_964522005.1 uncultured Anaerolineales bacterium
GGCCTTCAGTTCCTTGATGCCGTCCTCGGTCTTCGACAGGGCGATGAGGCCGTCGCCCACCTTCTTCTTGATGTCGGCCGGCAGGCCCTTGCGCACGCTGACCGTGTCGTTGGGGATGAGGAAGTTCTTGTCGGAGCTGTTGAGCAGAACCTTGGTCTTCTCATACACGTCGGGCACGGTGGACTTGACGTTGTTGCGGGCGTCGGGCGTGCCCTTGAACTCGCCAAACACAGCGGCCACATCCACCTGACCGTTGAGCAGGGCGATGACCGACTTGTCGTGCGCGCCGGAGTAGAGGACCGTCATGTCCTTGTCAGGGTCAATGCCGTTCTGGAGCAGGAAGGCGCGCGGGTAGAGGTTACCCGAGGCGGACAACTCGTCGGCGAAGGCAATCTTCTTGCCCTTGAGGTCGGCGACGTCCTTGATGGGCGAGTTGGCGGCGATGATGAGCGAGAAGGGGTAGACCTTCGAGCCGTTGCGCGTCGTGGTCAGCAGCAACTCAATGCCGTAGCGGTTGTTGGCGACGACGTAGGACAGCGGCGCGAGCCACGCCACGTCTATCTGGCCCGCGTTCATGGCCTCGACCACCGCCGCGTAGCTGGTGGGCACGGAGACCTGGATCTTCAGGCCGGTCTCCTTTTCGAGCAACTGGCCGATCTTGTCACCGCTCGCCAGCACCTTGGCCGAGTCGGTCGAGGGCACGAAGGCCATCTTGACCGGGTTGGCGGCCGTGCCCAGGTCGCCACCGGCGGCCTTGGCGGCCGGCGCACTCGTGTTGGTCGAGGCGGGCTTCGGCGCTTCGGTGGGCTTGGCGGCCGGCGCGATGGTGGGCGCGGTCTTGGGGGCCTCGGCGGCCTTGGGCGCTTCCGTCGGCTTGGCCGCCGGGGCCGTCGTCGGCGCGGCCGGGGCGGCGGCTTGCTGCCCACCGCACTGGGCGGCCACGAGAGTCAGGGTTAGCAGCATTAAGAGCAGGGCGAGTCGTTTCACAGGTCTCCTCCTTGCCTGGAACAATGGGGTCGAGAGCCACGTCTGGCCCCAGGTATGATAGCCCAAATGGCGGCCAGGCGCAAGTATCATCGGCGGGCCAGAACGCGGCCACACTCAGGGTCAGGAGGATGTAGCCCAGGTAGTTCTCGAAGTAGAAGCGGGCCAGCCACATAAAGACGAGCAGGAACACGGCGTAGCCGGCCAGGGCGTGGCGCAGCGTATTGAAGCGCCACTGGGTGCGCAGCAGGGCGACCAGGAACGGCCCGGCGACCAGCGCCTGGAGCAGGCTGGCCGGGAAGGGTGCAGCGGCGTTGGGCGCCCAGCCCAGGACCACGGCGATGCCGCCGATGCCCATGCCGGAGAGAGGGTAGCTGGTGGGCAGCACACCGCTGATGTAGCCAACGGTATCCTCCAGGAAGGCCCGCCAGTCCCAGGCGAGGAAGGGCAGCGTGATCGCCAGGGCGGTGAGCGCGGTGGGGAGCAGACGCCGCGCCAGGGCGGCCAGGCGGTGGACCCGGTCGCGTAACAGGCGGCTCAGCAGCCCCAGGGTGAACAGGTAGGCCAGCAGGTTGCTCCAGCGCCCGTCGAACCAGCCCAGCGTCCACGTCGAGAGGGCCTGGAGGGGCGCGGTTACCAGCAGGGTGAACGGCAGGTAGGCCACGTGGTAGATGGCCGGGTTGACGCGCGCTTCCGGCGGCGCGGGCGCCTGCCAGTCGCTGCTCCACAGCGGCCCCGTGTAGTAGGGCCAGCGCGCCAGGGGGGTGTCGGCGTAGTCGGTGGCGTAGGGATTATGGCCGTGCAGCAGGGCGTCCACCGCCGCCTCGATCTGGAGCGGCGTGTCGTGGACCCAGCGCTCGGTCTGGCCGGTGACGTGGCGCACGACGATGGAGGTGACCATCGGCGCGACGACGAGGTTGACGACGAGCAAGCCGAGCACGACCAGGCGGGCGGTCGTGGTGTCCCTGGCCCGCCCAAAGTAGTCCAGGGTGAGGTAGGCCACGCCCAGCAGGTAGGCCAGCGCCGCGAAGACGCCAATGGCCTCAATGGGTAGCACGCGGCTGTGAGCGGCGTAGTACCAGTCCCAGCGGGCGGTCATCGGGAAGAGGACGGCCATCAACAGCAGCGAGTCAATGCCCACCGGGGCCGATGCCAGGAGGGCGATTAGCCCTCGGTCTACCACCCTAGGGGGTGATTGCGGTATACTTGCCATACGCATCCTTATCCCTAATCTTTAGTCTTTAATCCTCAATCTTTACCAGAGCCAAAGGAGCCTCTATGTCCCCCACGTACCCCTCCGACACCGCCGCCGACCACGCCCACCTGGGCTTCGCCACGCGCGCCATCCACGCCGGCCAGGCGCCAGAACCGCAGACGGGCGCGGTCATCGTGCCCATCTACCAGACCTCGACCTACGCGCAGCCCGCGCTCGGCCAGCACGCCGGCTACGACTACTCGCGCACCGACAACCCGACGCGGTCCGCGCTCCAGATCGCCCTGGCCTCGCTGGAAGGGGGGCGCTTCGGGCTGGCCTTCGCGTCGGGCATGGCCGCCACGACGACGCTGCTGCTCCTGATGAAGGCGGGGGACCATGTAGTCGTCGGCGACGACGTCTACGGCGGCACGTACCGCCTGTTCCACCGCATCCTGCGCAACTTTGGGCTGGAGTTCACCTTTGTGGATATGTCCGACTCCGAGGCTGTCGCGGCAGCGATTCAACCCACGACGCGCCTGATCTGGCTGGAGACGCCGACCAACCCCCTGCTCAAAGTGGCCGACATCCGCGCGATAGCCGACGTCGCCCAGGGCGTGGGCGGCCAGCGGCCCCTCGTCGCCGTGGATAACACCTTCGCCTCGCCCTACTTGCAGCAGCCCCTGGCCCACGGCGCGGACCTGGTGATGCACTCGTCCACCAAGTACCTGGGCGGCCACTCCGATGTGGTGGGCGGCGCGCTGGTCACCAACGACGAAGACCTCTACCAGCGGATCAAGTTCACGCAGAATGCAGCAGGAGCCGTGCCGGGACCGTTCGACGCCTGGCTCACCCTGCGCGGCCTCAAGACGCTGGCCTTGCGCATGCAGGCCCACAGCAGTAACGGCATGGCCGTGGCCCAGTTCCTCAAGCGGCATCCCAAGGTCCGCCGCGTCCTATACCCCGGCCTGCCAGAGCATCCCGGCTTCGCCGTCGCTCAGCGGCAGATGACGTGCGGCTTTGGCGGGATGGTGTCGTGCGAGTTACATGGTGGGGCAGCGGCGGCCCAGGCCCTGGTCGAGCGGACCCACCTCTTTACTCTAGCCGAATCGTTGGGGGGTGTCGAGTCGCTCATCGAGGTGCCGGCCGTGATGACCCACGCCTCGGTGGCGGGGTCGGCGCTCGAAGTGCCGGCGGGGCTGGTGCGGTTGTCAGTGGGGATTGAGGAGGCGCAGGACCTGATCGCGGACCTGGAGCAGGCGTTGGCGGCGGTCTAAGAGGTTTGGACAGAGTGGGCAGAATTGACCGAATGTTTCTTCCTTTCTGTAAATTCTGCAAATTCTGTCTATTGTTCCGGTAGACCAGACAGGTTTTGAAAAACTGTCAGGTCTAACTTGAGCCAAACACAAACCTTCTCAGCTTCTCGGTGTAGCGCTTTGAGCCGTCGGGCAGCGTCTCGCCGCCCTCGCGGAACTCCTTCTCCAGCTCGTCCATGTTGGGCAACTGGCTGCGGTGTTCGCGCAGGGCGGCGATTTGCGTGTCCAACGCCGTCGTCGTCTCGATCTCGACGTTCGGCTCCTTGGCGCCGGCCAGGTAGACCTCCCGAAGCTGGTGCGGTTCCAGCCCTTCGGCCAGTAGCTCCGGAAAGAAGAAGCGGTTGCCGGCGGCCGGCTGGAAGGCGTAGAGGGCGGCCTCGCCCACGGCGCGGTGGTCGGGGTGGTTGATGTAGCCGTCGTAGTAGAGCACCGAAGGGTCGGGGCAGACCAGGGCGTCGGGCTTGAGCTGGCGGATGAGGCGCGCGATGCGCTGGCGCAAGGCCAGGTCGGGCACAACCTCGCCGTCGGGCACGCCCAGGAAAAACGTGTCCCGGACGCCAAGGACGCGGGAGGCGGCGCGCTGCTCCTCCTGGCGGATGGCGATCAGCCGTTCCGGGGTCATCTGGGGGTCGTCGCTGCCCTTGCTGCCGTCGGTGACCAGGCAGAGGTAGACCTCCGCGCCGCGAGCGGCCCACAGGGCGAGCGTCCCGCCGCAGAAGAACTCGGTGTCATCCGGGTGGGGCATGACGGCCAGGACGCGGCCGGGTGTGTGGTCGTTGAGGGGGGTAATTTCGTCAGGCATAAACTAGATTACGCTACCAGTGTCTCCACGCCAGGCGCGGGCGCACCGCGAAGCAGGCCCTCCGTGGTGAGGTCCTCGTCAATGTCGGGCCAGTGGATGCCATAGCCGCCCCCGGCCAGGCGCCAGTTGGCGCGTTGTTCCGGCGTCGCATGGAGCAGACGCGGGTACCAGGCGAGAGGGACGCTAATGGTTCGCCCGTCCAGCAGGCCGACGATAAGTTCATCTTCTGTACAGTGTACGCTCTTGACGCGCTCACCGGGTTTGACGGCGAAGGTGGACATTAGGGACCTCTGTCAACCTAACCCCCCGGCCCCCTTCCCTACGAAGGAAGGGGGAGTAGGGGCGAGGTCGCCTCGCCCTGGACGCGGAAACCGCGCCCCCACGCCCCTCCCTTCATAGGGGAGGGGACGAGGGAGGGGTTCTACGTCTGGGTGCGGCGGGGGTCGAGCGCGTCGCGCAGGCCGTCGCCCATGAAGTTGATGCTCAGCACCGTAATGGAGATGAGCGCGCCGGGGAACACGGCCAGGTGCGGGAACAGTTCGATGTAGTCGCGCGAGTCGAACAGCAGCCGGCCCCAGGTCGGCATGTCCGGCGGGAAGCCCACGCCCAGGAACGACAGCGTTGACTCGAGAAGGATGGCCGCGCCGACGCTCAGGGTGGCGGCCACGATAATCGGGCTGAGCGAGTTGGGCAGGATGTGCTTGAACATCAGGCTCGGCGTGTGCGCGCCGACCGACCGCGCCGCCTCGACAAACTCCTTCTGCTTGAGCGACAGGAAGGCCGCCCGCACCAGCCGCGCCACCGGCATCCAGTTCAGCGAGCCAATGACCAGCACGGTCAGGACGAAGATGCCGACGTTGATACCGAAGGCCGCCCTGAGAGCGTCGCGGAACAGGTAGATGACGAGCAGCAGGACCGGCAGCGTCGGCAGCGCCAGGAACAGGTCGGTCACCCACACCAGGAAGTTGTCCAGGCGGCCGCCAAAGAAGCCGGCGATGGACCCGATGATGGTGCCCAGGACGATGGCGACGAGCATGGCGGCCAGGCCCACGGCGATGGAGATGCGTCCGCCATAGAGCGCCATGGCGAACAGGTCACGGCCCAGGGGGTCGGTGCCAAAGGGATGCTCCAGTGACGGCGACTTGAAGGCGTTGGCGAAGTTGCCGACGGCTGAAATCTCGATGGGCCGCACAATGGGTCCCAGCGTGACGGCCAGGATAAACAGGAGCAACACCGACGTGCCGAGCATCGCCAGCTTGTGGCGGCGATAGGCGCGCCAGGCATCGCTCCATAGGGAGCGCGGCTTGCGCAGATCGGTCGGCGGGACAAGCGTGATTTTACTGGGTGTTTGCGGCCCCTTGAGGCTGATGGCGTCAGTCATACTTAATCCTTGGGTCGAGGAAACCGTAGACCACATCTACGACGAGGTTGAACGTCACAACCAGGATGGCCGCGATGAAGACAATGCCCATGACGACCGGCGTGTCGCTGTTGAAGATGGAGTTGATGAGCAAGTCACCAATGCCGGGCACGCGGAAGATCTGCTCGGTGACAATGGCGCCCGTGAAGACGGCGGGCAGGCCGAGGGCGATGAGCGTCACGACCGGGATCAGGCTATTGCGCAGGACATGGCTCGTGACGACCGTCCAATCCGCCAGGCCCTTGGCCCGCGCGGTACGCACATAGTCCAGCGGCAGGTTGTCGAGCATCGAGGCGCGGGTGAAGCGGGCCAGCGTCGCCATCTGGAACAGCGCGAGCACGGCGATGGGCATGACGCTCTGTTTGACCAGTTGGATAAATGTCTGGAGGTTGGTGACTTTTAAGGTGGAGTCGTAGATGAACGGGAACCAGCCCAGTTTGACGCTGAAGATAATGATGAACAGGGTGCCGGTGAAGAACGTCGGCACCGAGAAGCCGATGAAGGCGAAGGTCGTGGAGACCTGGTCAAACAGGGAGTACTTTTTGACGGCGGAGATGACACCAATGGGCAGCGCGAAGAGGATGGCGAGCAGGTAGGCCGTCCCGACGACCCACAGCGTCGTGGGCAGCCGCTGCGCGATCAGGTTCATGACCGGGATACGGCTGGCGAACGAGTAGCCGAGGTTCCCCCGCAGCGCGTTCCCCAACCAAAACACGTAGCGGATATGCGCCGGCTTGTCCAGGCCGAGCGACTGCTTGATGTTCTCGCGCACTTCGGGCGGGATGGCCGGATTGGCGGCGAACTGGGAGAGCGGGTCGCCAGGCGCCAGGGCCAAAATCATATAGAGGATAAAGCTCATCACCAGGATGGTGGGCACGGCGATGAGGAGGCGGCGGAGCAAGTACTGGGTCATGGGCCTGCTCTTTTCAGTCTGCGGGCGGACGACAACTTGTTACTTCTAACGCTATCTAACTCTATGCTATGCCCGGCGCGGGCAATGGTTCGGTCGGCTCACCCCTTCCCCGTCCCTCTTCCATCCTAGGGAAGGGGGGGGCCGGGACCGACACCCCTCCCTTGCCAGGGGAGGGGCCGGGGGAGGGGTCCACGGTCGCTAACTAAACCCCCCGGCCCCCTTCCCTAGGAGGGAAGGGGGGGTAGAGACGCGACATGTCGCGTCTCTACCGAATGCGTCGGGGAGGGGTTACGCCTTACTTGGTCCAGTCGGCCAGGTTGTACAGCTCACCCGACCACGGGTTGGGCTGCGGACCCTTGAGGTCCTTGGCCTTGGCCGACGTGGGCGAGGTGCGGGCCACCAACGGGATGACGACGACTTCGTTCACCAGGATGTCGTTGGCCTGGATGACCAACTGGGCGCGCTTGGCCGCGTCGGTCTCCTTGCGCAACTGCTCGATGATCGCGTCGTACTGGGGGTTCGACCAGCGGTGGTAGTTGTTGCCGCGCCACTCGTTGGACTTCTGAGAGATCTCAGACGACGTCCAGCCGGCGAGGTAGTTGGTGTAGTCGGGGTCGGACGAGTTGTTGGTGTACATCTCGATGTCGGCGTAGAACTTGCCCGCCGTATCGGGGTTGCCCACGTCGGTCGAGAAGAACACGGCCGAGTTGATGGACTTGAGTTCGGTCTCGACGCCGATCTTCTGCCAGGCGGCCTTGATGAGGTCCTGGGTGGCCTGGCGAACGGGGTTCACCGTCGTCTGGTAGAGCAGCTTCAGGCGCTTGCCATCCTTGGTGCGGATGCCGTCCGCGCCCTTGACCCAGCCGGCCTCGTCGAGCAGCTTCTCGGCGGCGGCCAGGTCGGGCGTGCACTTGGTGTTCTTGGACTCCAGCGCCGGGACGCCCACGACGATGTTGCAGGTGCCGCCACCGGCCGGGCCGTAGAGCTGGTCGGCGATCTGCTTGGGGTCAATCGCCAGCTTGAGGGCCTGGCGGACCTTGATGTCACTAAGGATGGGGTGCTTGGTGGTCGGCTCAGCCTTGGCGCCGTTGGTCTCAGTGTTGGGGTCGGCGAAGTTGATGAGGATGCGCTCGACACTAGAGCTGGGGGCGATGTTCAGTTCGCCCTTGCTCTGGGGGGACTGGACCAGCGGGTTCATGACGGCGGCGGGCACCTGGAGGTTCCAGCCATAGTCGGCCTCGCCAGTCTGGAGGACGGCGCGGGCCGCGCTCGTCGCATCGCCACCACCCTTAATCTGGACTTCCTTGAAGAAGGGCTTGGCCGCGTCGCGGTAGTTGGCGTTGATCTCGTAGGTCACCACGTCGCCGGGCTTGAATTCCTTGACCTTGTAGGCGCCGGTGCCGACCGGGGCCAGGTTGCCAGGGGCGTCCTTGGCCTTCTCACCCATATAGTCCTGGAACTGCTTCTTCTGGATGATCATGCCCAGGTCGCTGACAAAGAGCTGGTAGGGATACGGCTGGGGGTCCTTAAAGGTGACCTTTACCGTGGTCTTGTCCACCGCCTCGACCTTGTCCACACCCTTGGCCGTCGCCGCGTTGGTGGACGCCGTCTTGGGGTCGGCCAGGTACTGATAGGTGAAGACCACGTCGTCGGAGGTGAAGTCCGAGCCGTCCGACCACTTGACGCCTTGCTTCAGCTTCCAGGTGATGGCCTTGAGATCGGCGGCCACGCCACCGTTCTCCCGCGTCGGGATTTCGGCGGCCAGGGCGGGGATGAGCTTGCCGTCGGCGCCGACCCAGGCCAGCGGTTCGAGCACGACCATGGCGGCATGGTAGTCCTTGGTGCCGGAGGCCAGGTGGGGGTTCAGGATGGTGGGGGCTTGCCAGTAGAGAATCTTGAGCTGGCCGCCCTGGCCGCGCGTCGTGGCGGCTTTGGCGGCGGGGGCATCGGTGGGTTTGGCGGCGGCAGGCGCCTGGGTGGGCGCGGCAGCAGCCGGGGCCGTGGTGGCAGCGGGTTTGGGGGCCGCCGGGGCTTCCGTAGGCTTGGCAGCGGCCGCAGGGGCAGTGGTCGGGGCAGCAGGGGCCTGGGCGGGCGCCGGCGCTTGAGAGCAGGCGGCCACGACGATGAACAGGACGGTCAGGGTCAGCAGCCAACTCACACGACTCAAACGAGCACGGTTCATGGAGGCTCCTCCTCAATGGGGTGGATACGGGTCGTCAACCTGGGACGGGATTACGGGTGGGCGCGGACGTGGCTTAACACTCTAGTGTTGGTGGAACCGCCCCTCCTTTCGCTGCCGAATTCAGAGTGGGAGCATTCTACACACAATGCCGCAACTTGTCAAAGGCGTCGCCCCTGCAAAACAGACCTGACAGGTTTCCAAAACCTGTCAGGTCTCTAGCCCCTCCATTCGATCGAAGTGGAGGGCGTAGCGCACAAAACAGACCTGACAGGTTTCCAAAACCTGTCAGGTCTGAAACACCTCTTGATTCTGTCAAAGCGAGGGATTGGTAACGAGGAGGGTGTAGCGGGCCTGACGCTGGCGGGCCTGGGGGTGGTGGGCC
>CAZFUK010000185.1:0-9175 GCA_964522005.1 uncultured Anaerolineales bacterium
CTGCCCCGCCTGGCCGGGTCCACCGCCACGCGGACGGGGATACTGGCCGTGCCCTGGGGTTGGAGCGTTCCGAGGGCGCAGGTCAGGTTGGTTGTGCCCGCGCAGCCGGGGGCGGAGACCAAGGTGACGCCGCTGGGCAGGCTGTCGGTCACGACGACGCCGGTGGCGGTCGAAGGGCCGCTGTTGGTGATCATCAGCGTGTACGTCACCGGCGTACCGGCCACGACGGGGTCCGGCTGGTCGGTGATGCTGAGGGTCAGATCGGTCCTCGGCTGGAGCGAGAGGGTACTGGGCGCCGAGTTGTTGTTCGGTGCGTAGTCCTGGATGTTGGCGGGCACGGCTACGCTGGGCGTGTGACTGAGCGTGTTGCGCGCCGTCGAGGCGATGGTCGCGTTGACCGTGAAGGTCAGCCGCCCGCCCGCCGCCACAATCGAGCGGCCTGCCGTGTTGATGTTGCCCGTCCCGCTGTCGCCGCCGCAGCTGGAGTAGGCCGTGGCGCTACAGGTCCAGGTCACGTTGAGGAGCGTGGCGGGGAAGTTGTCCGTCACCGTGACGCCCGTGACGTTGTTGGTGCTGCCGTTGTCCACCGTCACGCTGTAGGTGATGGGGCCGCCCGGCACGGCCACCGGGGGACTGCTCTGGACGCCGATGCTGAGATCGGCCGCGCTGGCCTGGACGACCGTGGTCTGGAACGGCGAGACGTAGACGTTGCCGGCCGCGTCCGTGGCGCGGGCGCGCAGCGAGTGCTGCTCGCCGTTGACGTTGGGCAGGTTCCAGGTGAAGTGCCAGCCTTGCTGTCCGCCACTCGCCGTGAACGGTCCGACGGCGGGCAGCCAGGGCGACGTGTCCGTGTCAATTTGGACCTCGACCTTCACCACCGTCCCGCCGGTCGGGAAGGGGTCGCCGGTCGTGCCGGTAATTTCGGCCTTGCTGCCGCCCACCTGGGACGGCAGGCTGAAGCTGACGGTCGGCGGCACGCTGTCCAGGACAAAGGGCGCCGACTGGACCGGGCCGACCTGGTCGAAGAGGTCGGTCGCCTGGAACTCGACAGTGACCGAAGTGCCGTCGCCGACGCTCGTGGTGAGGGGCGCCAGCCACGGGTTGACCCCCGTCGCCGTGGTCCACGTCGTCGTGCCCGCCTTGCGGAACTGGACTTGCTTGACGCCGACGCCGTTGCCGTCGCTGGTCCCACCGGTCAGGGTGTTCGCGCCGACGGCGAGGACCTGGGACGACACCGTGACGCTGGGCGGCTGGCTGTCCACGCGGTGGCTCAGCGCCGTCTGGGCCAGCAGCGGCGCGCTGGTCAGCGACGGCAACTGGACCTGGACCGTGGTGGTGACGGCCTGGATGCCCGTGAGGCTGGACGCCAGACGCCCCGTGACCAGGACTTGCCGGGTGGCACCCGCCGCCAGGGGCGGCAGGTTGAGGGTGAGACTGCTGGCCGGGGTAACAGGGTTACTGTCCACGCTCTGGTAGGTCAAGCCGGTCGTAGCGTCGAGGAGCACTTGCAGGCCCGTGAGCGCGCTCAACTCCTGGTTCTGGATGGCCAGCGTGTACTGGATCGCGCCATTCGGTCCTTGCGGCGCGAGGGGCGACTGGTCGCTGCTGAGCGTCAGCTTAACGCTGCGGGTGACCGGTTGGCCCGCCTGGGGGCTGGTAATCGAGCAGGCCGAGTTCCACTGGTAGGCGCTCGTCCACGGCCCGGCCAGCGGGTTGGTGGTCGGGAAGACGCTCCAGGGCGCGCCCGCGTCGGTGACGGCGTAGGCCAGCAGGCGGACCGTCGCGCCGGGGGTCAGGCTCCAGGGCACGCGCACCTCGGTGTCCTGGCCCACATTGCCAAAGGTCGGTGTTCCCTGCGCCGTCCAGGCGCTCCCATTCCAGGTGTACAGGGTGGCCGCGCCGGAACCGGCCACCTGGACCGCCAGGTTGGCCGCGAAGGGCAGGCTGACGCCGTTGACTGGGCTGACCAGGCTGGTCGTGCCGGTCCCACCGTTGGAGGCGTAGGCCCATAGGGCGCCGTCGAGGTCCCAACTCGCCCCTTGCCAACCGAGGTACAACGCGCTCGTGTCCCAGGTGGCGTAGAGCGTCTGGCGCGTCGCGGGCCGCTCGTCGTCGTCGAGGCGTTCACGCCCGGCGCGCCACTCCTGGGTGTCCAGGTCGAGCACGCCGTCCACCTGGACCGTGCGGTTGTCCAGGCACAGCCCACTGTCTGAACTGTCCACGTACCACGGGCCGTAGTGCGACGTGACCCGGTTGCCGGCCGCGTCGCGCGCGGTCAGGTGGATGTACCACTGGCCGCCGCTGGTGAACGACGCCGAAGCCGGACTGGTCACGACTGTGCCAGGCTCAGTACCCGGCAGCTTGTCTACGGCCATCAGGGTGTCAGGCGGGCCGCTGCCGTCCAACGGCGGCGTCCACGTCACCTGTACCGAACCCGGCGCGCCGAAGTGGGTGCCCTCGATGGAGTTGAAGGTCGGCGTCAGGGCGAGCGGCGCGATGTTGTCCACTCTAAGGCTGAGCGTGGCGACGGGTGTGGTGAAGTTACCCGCCTTGTCCACCGCGCGGACCTGGACCGGGAACGTGACGCCGTTCTGCTCGACCGGCGGCGTCCAGTCCAGGCTCCACGCCCCGCTGTTCGGGTTGCCCGCTGTGAGGGCCAGGCCGGCGACGCTCCACGTCGCCCCGCCGTCCACGCTGACCTCGACGCGGTCCAGGCCGCTGCCGCCGGTGTCAGTCGCCGTGCCCTGGAGGGTCACGGTGGTCGAGATCGGAGCGGCGCCGGGTGACGTGATGGTGGCCGTCGGCGCTGTGCGGTCGAGGCGGAAGGTGACGCTGCTGCCCAGGTCGCTCGTCGCCGCCAGCTTGGCGGTCACTGCCGACGACGCGACGACGCTGACCGTGTGGTCGGCGTCCACGGTCGGGTTGGGCAGGCTGACCGTCACGGACCAGCCGCTGAACTGGGCGGTCGGGTTGTCGAGCGTCGCCTGGACCGCCGGCAGGCTGTCCACCGCCACGTTGACGCGGTGGTTGGGGCCGGCGCTGGTGAACAGGGCGTAGCCCAGGACCGTCAGGATCGGCTGGTTGGTGGCGCTGCCACTCTTGATGGAGGTGATGGTGGCGACCTCGCCGGAGGCCGTGCTCGTGAGCGAGATGCTCTGCTCGCCGCGATTGCCGGCGCGGTCGAGCGCCACCGCCTTGACGGTGTGCGCCCCGACGGTCAACGGGACGACGGCGCGGAAGGTCCGAGGGCCGTTGACCGGAACCGTCGTCGCGGTCCAGTCGGCAGGCCAGACGACGCCATCCACCTCGAACCAGACCGAGGCCACGCTGAAGTGGCTGCCCCGTCCGCTGTCCACGTAGTCGCTGGCCGTGGCGAGCAGTTCCGCCGCGACGGCTGTCGTCGTGGACGGTGTGGTCGCGGGCGAGGTCCAGGCCACGACCGGCGGCGTGCCGTCGGCGTAGACGGAGCCTTCGTACAGGTCGGAGGCGAGTTGCGGCGCCGGGGGCTCCTGGTTGCCGAGTTGGTCGGTCGCCCGCGTGTAGAGCCGGTAGAGACCCTCGCTCGACGGCGTGAGACTGGCCGTCCAGTAGCGCGCCGTGTCGCCCACGGACCCGCCCTGGAAGGTGGCGGCCGACCAGGCGGCGGCCGAGGGCAAGGTGGTCGTGACACCGCTGGTCCACGACGCCGTGGGCAGGTTGACCAGGGCCACCTCCACCGTCCCCATGCCCGAGTTGCCGACGGTGCACGAGACGCCTTCCTTGCCGAAGAGGAGCGTCAGGGGCACGGCCAGCCGCTCGCGGTAGCCCAGGTCGGCCCGCGTGCCGCCGCCGACGGGCGGGGTCACGCCGGGGTCGGCGGTGTCCACAGCGGGCGAGCCGGCGTTGAGGCTGAAGTCACCCGCCGCCAGGTTCGGGTTTTGGCCCACAATCTCGGTCGCATCCGCTGCTAGACCCGCGCTAAAGTTGGCGTTGGGCGTGTTGTAGAGCAGGTTGTAGGCGTGGAAAAGCTGGGCCGGGCTGACAGCTTCCAGGCCGGGGTTGTTGCCCGCCAGGATGTTGTTGCTGACACTGATCCACGTGTTCGCGCCCTCGCTCCTCACGCCCGCCGCCGTGTTGTTGACGACGGTGTTGAACTGGGCTTCGCCCGTCGCGCCACCCGTGAACAGAATGCCGACGCGGTTGCCGCGCAGGATGTTGCGACTCAGGCTGACGGTGTTGGAGGCGCCCGCCACGCGGATGCCCGCGTTGGTCGCGCCCGTTCCGGAGCCGGTGATGGTGAAGCCGCGCACCTCGGCCTGGACCGCGCCGTCCAGCGTGACTATGTCGCCCGTGCCGCCGCCGTTGATCGTCGTGCGCTCCGCGCCGCTGCCGACGAGGTGGATGTAGCTCGGCACGGTCACGCGCTCGTTGTAGGTCCCCACGCCGACGCCCACAGTGAAGGCAGTAAAGCTGCTGGGCGTGTTGACGGCGGCTGAGGCAATCTGCGCCGCGTTGACGGCGTCCTGGACCCGGCTGAAGGCGTCCACGCCCCAGGTCAGGCCGTCGTTGACACAGGCCGAGTTGGTGACGGGGTCGCAGTAGTTATCGTCCGCGTAGAACGCCGCCTGGCCGACCTCAAACGCGCCGATGTCCACGCGCCCATTGGAACCGGGCGGTGACGGGTCCGTGGGGTTGCCCGCGTCCGCGGCCGGCGAGCCGACGCGCGGGCGGTAGTTGGCCTGGTTGGGTGCGGCGAAGTACGGGTCGAGGGTCACATCCCCCAGGCCCGAGGCGGCCTGCAGTGTCCCGCCGTCCACCTGGACGTCGCCCGCATTGAGCCAGAACAGGTTGTAGCGTTCCAACTGGACCGGCGTGGGGTTACACATCGAGCCGGCGCCCTGGACCCGCAGCGCCACGCCGCTGTGCGAGGCAAAAATGGTGTTGCGCACATCCACCGAGGCACAGCCCGTGGCCGTCAGGCCGTCGGTGTTGCCGACCAGGGTGTTGTTGACAACCTCCAACTCGGTGGCCGCGCCGTCCTGACGGATGGCCGTCGTCGCGCCGCGTATGATGTTGCGCGATGCCCGCACGCTCAGCGCGCCGTCCTCGACGCGCAGCCCCGCGCCCACCAGGCTGAGCCGGTTGAGGCTTGCGCCGACGACGCCCTCCGCGCCCGCGAGGTAGGCGAGGGAGGTTCCCGCCGGCGGCTGAACGACCGTCAGGTCCGGGCCGCTGCCGTTGACCTGGACGCCGCTGGTCAGGTAGAACGGCTCGCGGTACAGGCCGGGCCGCAGGTTGACACGCGGCGCGCCCCGGTCAATGGCCGCCTGGATGCTGCTGAAGGCCGTCTGGCCCCAGGTCAGGCCGTCGTTGGCGCACGTCGCGCAGTAGGCCGTGGAGACGAAGGCGTCGCCGAGGGCGTCGGCGTAGCCCGCCGGCAGCGTCGAGGTCGCCTGGAGGCGGAAGACATGGCGGACCTGGTCCACGAAACGGGCGGCGGCCAGGCTCACCGTGCTGGCGAAGCTGCCGGGCTGCAACGTCTGGAGCGGCGACCACGTTCCGTCGCCGCTCCAGGCCAGCCCGGTCCGCCCCACGCCAAAGTCCTCGGTCTGCTGCGTCGGGCTGATCCACTGACTGCTGCTGACGGTGGCGGGCTGGACAAACGCCACCCGGTCGAGCGTCAGCTTCTCCGGCCGCGCCAGGCCGACGGGGCTGTACTGGTAGAACCCGGCGGTGCTGTTGCCGATGAGGCCGTAGAGGGTATTCGCTAGGCGAATCAGTCCACCGCCCGGCCCGACCTGTTGCGGCGTGCTGTCGTCGCCCGTAGTGCTGCTGGTGTTGTCGCCCAGCGTCTCCCACGTGTTGTCCGGGATGCTGTAGCGCATGAAGCCGAGGCCGTTGCCGCCAATGGTGGCGTACAGGTAGTCGCGGCCATCCCAGGCCAGCCCCGCCCCGTCGCCCACGCCAAACGGCGCGTCGGCCAGGGCGCCTGTCGCGCTCCAGGTGTTCCCAATGATGTCGTAGCGGTACAGCCGAGGGCCGCCGCCCGCCAGGGCGTAGAGGTAGGTGTTGGTTTCCGTCCCGTGGGGCAGGACGTAGGCCAGGGCCGCGCCCGCGCCTGCGTTCTGCGGCAGCGCGGCGAGCTGCGTCTGGCCTCCATAGTAAGGAGCACCGTTGAGACGGTAGAAACGGTTGGACGCCACACCGGCCAGGATGTAAGAATTCTCGCCGCCGTCGCTCACCGCCGCCGCGCCCTCGCGGAGGTCATCCTGGAGCGGTCCCTTGCCCAGGTTCCAGCTAGTCCAGTAGCCGCCGAAATAGGGGACATAGGCGAACAAGGCGGCATCGCGTCGGACGTTCTTGCCGACGCCGAGGTAGAGATCATCACCCCGGTCTTCGAGGGCGTAGACGGCCCCCGAGGCGCTCAGCCCCAGCGTGGACCAGCGTCCCTGGAGCGCGTCCCATCGCGCAAGGTTCGACCCGCTATGGGTAAAGCTGTCGGTGTCGGTGGCGACGGTAAAGCTGCCGCCAACCGTCAGCCCGGTCTGACCTCCATACGTCATACTATAGACATTGCCGTTGAGGCCCTGGCCCAGTTTCGCGCCCGTCGTGCCACCGCTGAGCGTGTAAATGTGGCCGAGACCTGTAACAGCCGAGCAGGCCGTCCCCCCTAGCTGTTGGCGCGTGAGTTGGGTAAACTCGCCGCCCAGCATCAGGCGCTTGTCATTACTTGGGAACATCCCAACCGCCAGGGCGTTGACCGGGCCGTCCAGCCCCTCAATGTAACACGCTGGCGCGGCGGTCGTATCCTGGACCATGTTCCAGGCGCTCCCATCCCAGCGCGCCAGGTTCGAGGCGGCTGTCCCCCCTGCCGACGGGAAGTCGCCGCCGACGTATACATTCGAGCCGTCCACAGCAATGGCGCGCACGGGCTTGGGCGCCAGCCCCCCGACGCCGCCGCCGAGGGGGTTCCAGGTACTGTTTGTCGTATCATACCGCACAATGTGGTTACGCGCCGCTTTGACCTCCACTTTGAGTGACGATAGCGCGTTGTCGCCGATGGTAACGCCGCACGACTCGCCATAGAAGGTGGGACTGGTCACGTTCCCACTCGTCGCGAGGTCGGGGTCATAGCACATCTGCCCTGTGCTCCCGCTCAACGTCTGGGTAGTCCCGCCGTAGTTGGTGTCTTTATAGAGCGTGACCTGGACCAGCGAGCCAACGATGATCGAGGAGGCTTTGTCATTCCATGCGCTGCCGGACGAGCCTGGGTAGTCGCCTGGCCCGAACTTCCAGCACTGTCCGCCAGGACTCCAGATCCGGGTCTCGAAGATCGCCACCTCGTACTCGCCTGGATTACACGCCGAGTTGATGTCGGACGCATAGGGGAACACGTCGTAGAGCGGGTCGGGGAAGTTGCCGCCGAAGTACACGTCCGTCCCACTCACCGCCAGCGCGTGGACCGAGTTGGAGGTGAAGCGATAGTCGGGGATGCTCAAGGCGGACCAGATGCCCGTGCCAATGTCATAGACGGCCGCGCCCAGCGAACTGGTGAGCGCGCTACAGCCACCATTGTTGCACAGATGGGAGAAGCTGCCGCCAACGTAGAGCTTCGTGCCGCTCACCGCCATCGCCCGCACCACGCCGACATTCTGGTACGTGACGTCGTAGAACCCATAGCCCACCTGGTGCCAGCGTCGGCCGTCCCAGCGGGCGATACCGTTAACCTCGAGCGCCGTGCCGTCGGTCTGGTAGGCGTAGCGGAAACAGCCGCCGACGTAGGTATCCGAGCCGACGGTAACATAGGCGTGGATGCTATCACAGGAGTAGGCCGTATCATTGCGGAACGTGCCGCCCACGCCGCCGCCCAGGCTGTTCCCGCGCAGCAGCCACACCGCATCGGTGTAGGGCAGGGCGACGCGCGGGCCAATGGTGGCTTCTTGCGAGACCACCCCAGCCGCGCTGGTCCAGGCGTTCGTCCCAGTGTCGTACTGGCGCATCGAGGTCTGGTCGTCGGCCGGCGCCGCGTAGACGTTGGTGCCGCTCACGACGAGACTCGCGCCCACGTCCACCGCGGCTGGCAGACTGGCCCGCGACGACCAGGCGCGGTCATAGGCCGGGTCAATCGGCCCGCTAATGTCAAGGTAGGCGCCGCTGCCCGGCTCGCCCGCGACCGTCGTGCGTGTCATGCTGAGCGTGCTGACGCGGTCCAGGCTGACCGCGTGGGCGGTGTAGCCGTACAGCACGCTGCCGTCGAGGCTTGTCTTGAGGCTCGGGGTAGCGTCGCCGCCGGCGCCCGCGTTGGTCAGGGTGAGCAGCGTCGCCGCGTTGCGGAGGGTCAGCTTGCTCAGCCGCACGCCCGTCGCGTTCTGCACTGTCACCGCGCCGTTGACAAACACCGCGTCCGGGTTGACGCCCAGGACCTTGACCCCGTTCTTGGCCGCGCCTGAGATGGAGAAGCCCGTATAGACACCGGGGTTGACCACAAGGGTGTCGCCCGCGTCGGCGGCATCCACGGCCGACTGGACCGTCGCGTAGGCGTCACTGCCCCAGACCCGCCCGTCGTTGGCGCAGGCCGCGCAGTAGTCGTCGTCCACGTAGAGCGTGGCCGGGTTGTGCGTCTGCACGCCCGCCGCCTTGCCCTGTCCGCTTTCCACCTTAGCTCCGTCCCCCGTCCTGCGTCCTCCGTCCTCCGTCCCGACAGGCAGCCTGTTCGGTGCGACATTGGCCTGGGCGAAGGCCAACTCCGTGCGAGGCAGGCGGGCAGCGTCGCCAGCGCCTGCCTTGGCGGCGACCAGGGCGTCGCCCGGCACCAGCAGCAGGTCCGACGAGGCGTCACAGTTCAGGTCGGCGCCGGCCGCGTAGGGGGCGGAGGCGGCCGCCGCGACGTCGGTCAGGGTGACGACCGGGCTGACGCCCGCCGCCAGGCTGGCCGCGCCGAGGAACAGGTAGGCGTCGCTGGCCGCGTTGCCAATCAGGATGTCGTTGCGGCCGTCGCGGTCCACGTCGCCCACGCCCGCCAGCAGCCCCGTGGCCGCCGGCGAGTAGCCCGAGAAGACGAGTTCCGCCCACGCCCCGCCGCCGTCCTTGTAGACGAGCTTGGGGCCGGCGCCCGTGCTAAAGATGAAGTCCGCGAAAACGCCGCCTGTGACATTGCCCAGCGCGGCGACCGAGGCGCCCACCGTGCCAGTTCCCG
>CAZFUK010000186.1:0-9125 GCA_964522005.1 uncultured Anaerolineales bacterium
AGGTCGAGCTCGAGCAGGTCGTTCGGCTCGCACGGCGCTCGACCCTCCACCAGGTAGCCGCCTCCGTCTGGGCCGCTATACTTCGTGAGCCGAGGGGCGTTCGCCGCCCACCCCTGGGCGATAATCGGGCTGACGGGAAAGCCGCCCTCCGCGTACTCGATGGCCGGCGCCAGCGTCTCGGCCAGGGGCAGCCGCCCAAACCGCTCGGCCGCCGCGCACCAGCCGTCGACCGTCCCCGGCACGGTGACGGGCAGCGGGCCGAGGGTGGGCATCTGGTCCAGGCCCTGTCCGCGCAGCCAGTCGAGGCTCAGGGCCGCCGGTGCGCGGCCGCTGCCATTCAGCGCGTGGAGCCGGCGGCCATCCCAGATCAGGGCGAACATGTCGCCGCCGATGCCCGTCGAAACCGGCTCCACGACGTTCAACACGGCAGCCGTAGCGACGGCGGCGTCCACCGCGTTGCCGCCCGTCCGCAGGATGCGCAGGCCGGCCTGGGCCGCCAGGGGTTGGCTGGTCGCCACCGCGCCCTGGGGGGCCATGACCACGGCGCGGCGTGAGGGAAACAGGTGCATAGCTACCTCCACAGATGCTGGGACAGATTGGGCGAGAGGGCGCGAGACGAAATCACGCCTGGGTTGGAACTTGCGGGCCGCGAAGCGCGTCTAAAACACGGGGCCAGTGTTATTGTATCTGGGAGCGTGTGGCGTCCAAATCACGCCGTTGTGGCGCGACGTTTGCTTTTAGAGGGGGTGCGCGGCCGTTAGACTCTGGTCAGATTCTCGTCATTTTCGTGCGTAACTCCTACGGCTTTCATGCGTCCTTTAGAGTAAGCAAGAGTAAGCGAACGTTAGTACAACAGGACAGCGCGGGAGGGTGAATGAGCGCGCGGGTCGAAATGTTGAAGGATGTTGGGGCGACAGAGACGAATGCGGTGTGGTACGGTAAGCTGACGCGGTACGCGGGCTGGCTGGCGATTGGTCTCGGCTTTCTAACCCTGCTCCCCTCCTTCGGCGCGGATCCCGCGTGGGGAGCCTTCCTCATCGTGGTCGGGCTGATCGCGCAGCGCGTCTCGGCCCCGACCGCCCTGGCCCTCTACTCGGTGATGCTGGGGTGGGCCGGTCTGATCAACGGCCTCTTTGGCCGACACTCGGTCGCGGGCGCCCTGTTCCTCGCCGCGACCATCACGGTCCTGGCCTGCATCGGCGCCTACCGCTCCGGCGCGGGCGCCTGGTCGGCGTCGTCCGCCCTGGCCTGGGGCAGCCTGATTCTGGCCTGCACCGGCGCCTTCACGCTCATCCTGGCCTTTGGCGGCAGCCTGCTCGCCTTCTTCACCGGCTGGTACTTTGACGCTCGCCTGGCCGACTACCTGGCCGCGGCCGGGGTGCATCAGTCCGTGCTGGCGGTGGGGCTGGCGATTGGCGCCATGCTCCAGCCCACGCCGCCCCGCTGGGCGGTGGCGCTGGGCGCGCTGGGCGCGCTTGCCGGCATCCTCGCTTACCTGAGCCTGCTGCTGCTGGCCCAGGGTTAAGCCGGTCTCGCTCTAAAGTTACACCGTTTTCACCCAACGCCCGCGGTCATACGACTGCGGGCGTTTTTGGTCCCCATTTTGGCTTCGTCATTTTTTCGTCAGGTCTTCGTGAAACAAAGACTAGACTCTAGTGAAATCCCCTTAACCCAACTCTCATATAATGGGGCAGGTACAAAAATCAGCATGGGACGGCTCAAGCCGAGGTCTGTCTTGTCGTCCTGTACCCCCTATCTACCTGTCCGGCCTCGACCGCATCCCTCGCCACTCCCCCGCCTAGGATGAGGCTGGCGCTAAGAGGACGAATCCATGCCCCGAATCAACTGGGAAACCTACTGCACAGCGTATCAACAACTCGTGCAACGGGGGGTTGACCACGACGCTGCCAGTGATAAGGCGTTGTACCTCGCGTCCCGCCCGCAGCCCACGGTCCCCGCGAACTGGGGGCTGCTGGCCTACCAGATCCGCGTCTCGCTCTGGCGTCGCTCCGAGAATCGCCTGTGCGTCTCGCTCAACTCCGACCGCTTCAGCGATGCCGACACCACGCCGCTGGCGCTGGAAGAGGTGCTGGCGGCCCCAGAAACGACCGACCCGGAACGAGTCGCGCTGGCCCGCGAGGAGCTAGCGCATGTGCCCGGCGACATTCTCAACCTGTTCCTCAACCGGCACCGCCCCCTGACCAGCACCGAGGCCACCCACATCCACCGCTTCCGCCGTCGCCTCCTCGGCGCGTCCACCTAACCGCGGTTGTCACCGAGACCCTAAAGGTCGTGAAGACCTTTAGGGTCTCAAGCACTCAGACCAGCGACCGCACCACCTGCACCCCGTTCATCGCCAGGTGATACAGAAAGACCAGGTGGAAGAAGTCACCTGGATGCGGCATCGTGCCCAACCGCATGGCGGTATCGAGCGAGATGTCAAAGGTATCCACCATGTCGGCGGGCACGATCACCCGGCGGTCGGGGATGTCCAGCGCGTTGGCTTGCAGCCGCAGGAACATGGCCGCCTGGTAGACACACAGGTCCGTGCAATCCCCCAGGACGATGAAATCGCGCACCTCGGGGTGCTCGGCAATCCAGGCCGGCAACTGGGTGGCGACGGCCTGGCTGAGCGAGTTCTTCTCAATGAGGGTGTAGTGGTCGCGGAAGGGCAGGTCGGCCAGTTCGGGCACGGTTTCGGCCTCGGCTGTCCCGCGCACGCAGTGCGGCCCCCACGCCTCGAACTCGGGCGCCTGGGGGCTGTGGGCGTCCTGGGCCAGGATGAAATAGCGCACGCCCTGCCGATAGGCGCGGCGGAACAGATCGGCGGCGCGGGGCGCGAGGGCGGCCACACGCGGGCTGGCAAGCCGTCCTTCGTAGGCGAAGCCGACAATCAGGTCGGTCGAGAGCAGCGCGGCCCGCGCCGGGTCGGGCGTCGCCTGCTCCAGTGGCAACGGGTCCAGGTGACGGAACCAGCCCAGCATGTGCTGAGTGAAACGCGGGTCAATGCGCAACTCGGGGGCGGCCGCCACCACCACCTGCTCATCGCGCGGCTCGTAGAGCATTGGATTGTTTACTGTATCGGTCATACACTCCTCCTGAGCCTTACACCGTCCTCTCCTGCAAGTATAATCCTCTCGCCGCGCGCGTGGCAACCCGTTTTCCTGGACCCCCTCGTGAAATTACTTGACAACCCGCTCGTTCCCTCGTATAATCGGAGGATAGTCGGCTATCAGGCTCTGGCACACTCCTTGCTTGCTAAGCCTGCGGCCTGCGCGCATTTATCGCGCGCTTCATCACACTCCCGCAAGGAGGTTCTCTCATGACGCGGAACTCTACCCTCAAGGTCGCGGTGCTTGCCGCCAGTGTTCTGGCTGTCCTGTTGGTCGCCGCTCTGCTGCTGACCAACGGTGATACTGCGCTCGCATCGCCGGCGGCTCAGGCGACTGCCGGTACCGCCGTAGCCACTCGCGCCGCCACCGTGGCGGCTCCGGTGGCGACGGCCGTCGCCACGGCTCGCCCAGCGGCGACGGCGACCGCCGTCCGCCCCGCAGCGCTCCCGACAACGGGTGATGCCAACACCGGTGGCCCGAACTGGCTGCTGCTGGTGGGTGGCGCCCTGCTCGTCGCGGGCCTGTTGGCGCTGCTGACCCTCGGAAACCGCGCTCCTCAGCGCCGGTAACCCACAGACCGAACCGTATAGCCGAACTCGCCCCACCTGATGCGACAAAGGCGTCGTGCAGGTGGGGCAACATCTCCCCCCAGCACTCCAGCCTTCCCATCCAGTCCAACCGCCTACCCACTGTGTGTCCACCCCCTCCCGTCCCTGGTCACACCCCGCCTATCCGCCTGTGACACCGTTTAGCCTGTTCTAAACCAGCCGTTGTCGCTCAGTAGCCGGATCCCCCCGCCCTGTGATTGGCTCCTCGGCAGAGCTTCACCTCGCTTCATAACCATCGAACTTTCGCAGGAGGTATGCATGCTTCATAGCCGCATTCCTGTCCGACCCCGCGTCCTGCTGGCCCTCTCCCTGGGCCTGGGCGTGCTGGGTATGGCCGTGCTAGGTCTGCTGCTTGTCCCAGCTCAACACGCGCGGGCGGCCCAGACGACACTGGACGCTGACAATACACAAGCCGCCGCGCAGGGCGCGCCCAACCTGGACGCCTTACGCGGTCAGCTCCGCGCCGCCCGCGCGCAACAAGGGCCGACCTCGAGCACCTCGGCTCGCCCTGATCAGGCCGGCGCTCTCACCGGCCGCCTCGTCGCCGGTACGACCGGCGTCGCCAACGCACGTGTCGTTCTGCGCACCTACCGCCCGGCAGACAATCTGGATGATCGCCCCGTGTTGACGGTCACGACTTCGACCACGGGCACCTTCACCTTCGCCAATCCGCCCGCCCCGGCCGCCGGCTATGCCTACTACGTCGAGTTCGGCCCCCAGACGAGCAATCCTAACCTGGTCTACTTCTGGGACAGTGAAGACCTGACCACGGCGCAAGGCTCCTTCGGCACCCTGGACATCGCCAATGTGCCCCTGGTAGCGCCCGCCAACAACGCTACGGTGAGCTTCCCGGTCACGTTCCAGTGGCAGCGCCGCAGCCGCACCACCGACGATTATTCCCTGTTCCATCAGGACCTGAACGGGAACAGCGATATCAGCGATCCCCTCGGTTACGTAGATCAGGTGACCGTCCCGACGTGGCCCAATGTCCGCGCGGGTGAACCGTACGCCTGGGCCATCGTGGTCGATAACGCCTCCACGGGCGGCGGTTTCGGGCTATCGCAGCCGCGCATCGTGACATTTAGCAACGCGCCCGCCCAGGCGACGACAACCGCCACGGCTTCCGCCGCGACCGGCACGGCGACCGCCACCGCGCCCGCCGCCACGACCGGCACACCGACGCCCACAGCGACCTCGGGCGCCTGCCAGTCGGGTACTGTCCAGGTCAACATCCAGAACTTCGCCTTCGTCCCGCAGACCGTCACCGTCTGCCAGGGCGCGACGGTGCGCTGGACCAACCTCGACGGTGTGCAGCACACGTCCACCAGTGACAACGGCGTGTGGGACAGCGGCTTGCTGGGCACCAACCAGAGCTTCTCGTTCACCTTCAACACCCCCGGCACCTACCCCTACCACTGCACGCCGCATCCGTTCATGCGTGGCACCATTATCGTCGTTCCGGCGACCACCGCCACCGTCACCCCGACGACCACCGCTACGGCCCCCGCTGCGGTCACCGGCACGGCGACGGCGATGATGATGACGGGCACGCCGACCGTTGAGGCGACGGGCACAGCCACCGCCCAGGTGACCGCCCAGGCGACCGGGACGCCGACAGCCATGATGGCGACCGGGACCGCGACCGCTATGATGGCGACCGGGACCGCGACGGCCATGATGATGACCGGTACGCCGACGGTGGAGGCGACGGGCACAGCCACGGCCCAGGTAACGGCCCAAGCCACCGGCACGGCCACGGCGATGATAATGACCGGTACGCCAACCGTTGAGGCGACGGGCACCGCCACCGCTCAGGTGACCGCTCAGGCGACGGGCACGGCGACAGCCATGATGGCGACTGGATCGGCCACCGCCCAGGCGACCGGCACGGCGACCCCCATGATGGCGACTGGGACCGCGACGGCCCAGGCGACCGGCACGGCGACCATGATGGCGACGGGCACGGCCACGCCTACCATGACCGCCACCGCGCAGCCGACGCGCACAGCGACTGTCCAGCCTACCCGCACCGCGACCGTCCGCCCAACGGGCACCCCCATCAGCTGCGGGAGCGGCAACCTGTGCGGCGGCATCGTTGTCGTTCGCGCCTTCATTGACTTCGGCTGCGACGGCTTCTTCAACCGAGGCACCGACTACCCGCTCTACGGCGCGACGGTGACCGCCACCCTGCCCGACGGCACGCGGCTGGTCAGCATCGTGGACGAGAACGGCAACGCCGTTATCTCGGGCGTCAACCTGGCCGCCACCGACTCGATCCAGGTGAGCATTGACAGCCCGCCGCTGCCGACCTGGGTGCAGCAGGCGTCGTATGGCCTCGCGGCCTGCGGCACCTCGCCCATGACCGTCACGCTCCAGCGCTCCAACTTCGGCCTGTTCGGCGTCGCCTTCACGGACTTCCGCTTTGGGCTGACGCAGCCGTAAGATTCTGACCTCGTAAGGAGACGAACCTCCCGTAGGTAGACCCGTGGCCCCCGGCCCGGGCCGACCTGCGGGAGGTTGGCCTATTAGGCCAAAAATTTGCTGTTCTGGCGAAATTGAGTATCATTAGGGCGTTGCACTTATGGGCTAACGGCCCGATTCCACAACGAGCATACACCCATTCAGGGATAGACACGGCAGTACGCCGCACGTATCGCAGTAAAGGAAGGTGACATGGGACGCTATCGCGGACCCAAGAACAAACTCTCGCGCCGCGAAGGCGTTGATCTTTTCGGCAATGGTGGGCTGGCCCTCGAACGCCGGCTGAACCAGCCGCCCGGCCAGCACGGCGCCAAGCCCGTCCGCAAGACCTCTGAATACGCGCGCCAGTTGCGCGAGAAGCAGAAGGTCAAGCGCATCTACGGCATGCGCGAAGCCCAGTTCCGCCGCTACTTCGAGATGGCGCAGCGCGCGCGCGGCCTGACCGGCCTCGCCCTGCTCCAGACCCTCGAGCGCCGCCTGGACAACGTGCTCTACCGCCTGGGCCTGGCCCAGACGCGCCCCATGGCCCGCCAACTCGTCGGCCACGGCCACGTCCTGGTCAACGGGCAGAAGGTCAATATCCCGTCCTACCTCGTCAACGAGAAGGACGAGATTACCCTCACCGAGAAGGCCGTCCAGTTGCCCCAGGTCGTCGAACTGATGCACAACCCCGTCGTTCGCACGCCCGACTGGCTGATGAAGACGGAGAGCGGCGGACGGATGATCAGCGTCCCGCGCCGCGAGCACATTGACCTCGACATCCACGAACAGTTGATCGTCGAGTTCTACTCCCGCTAATCGCTGCCCCCACGGCCCTGAGTGACAGTCGCTCTCACTCAGGGCCGTCTTGTTTTCCACACGGCTCACGCATCACGTATCACGCATCACGCATCCCGTAGCACTCACCCATGCAACACACCATTCTCCAAATCGAAAAATTCCTCGCCATGGTCTTCGCGGTGTTCTTTATCATCGCCTCCGTGCTGATCTTTGGCTTTGGCCTGGCCCACGCCGGCGAGGCCCTGCTCGCGGCGGAGCGCAGCGTCGAACCCCTGTTTACCGCCGTCGCCCTCGTCGCCATCGCGGTGGCCGTCCTCGAACTGGGCGCGACCATCCTGGCCGAGGAGATCGCCCGCAGCGACCCCAAGCGCGAGCCGACCGAAATCCGCCGCACCCTGTCCCGCTTCCTCTATATCGTCATTACCGCCCTCGCCATCGAGGGCCTGCTGATGGTCTTCAAATACAGTATTGGCGACGAACCGGTCCTGCTCATCTACGCGGGCGCCGTCCTTGTCGCCACCAGCATCCTGCTGATTGCCATCGCGATCTACAACCGCTTCAGCCTGGAGGTCGAGGTCGAAGAGGCCACCAACCCGGCCCTCGTGCCCGGCCCCGCCAGCGCGGCCACGGCGGCCCCCGATGCCGAGGACTGAAATCGTCCGCTCGGCCGGCGGCGTTATCGCCCGAGGCGCGCCCGACGCCCTGGAGGTCGCCCTCATCGCCACCCACCGCCAGACCCGCTGGGCCTTGCCCAAGGGCATGGTCGAGGCCGGCGAGACCCCGGAGGCGGCCGCCCAGCGCGAGATTCGCGAAGAAACAGGGCTGGAAGGTGAACTCCTCCAGCCCCTGGCCCGTGTCGAGTATTGGTATTCCCCCCGCCCCGGTCTCCGCCACCACAAGTTCGTGGACTTCTACCTGTTCCGCTGGACCGCCGGCGAGCCGCGCCCTCAGACCAGCGAGGTGGACGCCGTGGCCTGGACCCCCATCCAGGCCGCCATCCAGCAGGCCAGTTACAAGAGCGAGCAGGATGTCCTGGTCAAGGCCCGCGCGGCCTGGGCGGAACTCGCCGAATAATCCTACTTCTTCTGCGCCCCCACCTTCGCCAGCAGCCGCTGCTTGATCTGCTGGTCGAAGACCTGCCACTTCAGTTCCGAGTAGGCGTCGTCCCCCGTCCCCGCCAGGAAATCAATGGGCACCTCGAAGCCGCCCGCCTCGCGCTTGCCGCCGCCGAAGTAGTGGCCGGCCGCCGACCGCCCGAATACCTCCTTGATGAACTGGTCCGGGTCAATCGTCAGCTTGCTCGTCCGCAGCGACCCCACCAGGCTCTCCTCGTGGGACACGCCGTCGCGCTTGCCCATGACGATGCCGTAGACAATCGCTGTGTGGACGTTCTCCTCGCTCAGCAGGAAGTCGGCGGCCTGGGGGATGGCGTCGCGGTGCTCGGCGCGGATGTAACCGATACCGGCGATGGAGTAGCTCTCCGCGATGATGCGGTTGGCGAGGGCGCGCTGGACCGTGTCCATCACCGGCTTCGAACGCCGCTGGCTCAGAATCTCGGATAGCAGCCCGGCGTCGTGGAACTGGGACAGGAAGGCCGCCGCCATGAAGTCGTCGGGGCGGGCGTGGAGCAGCGAGCGCGTGTCCGTCATGATGCCGTGCATGAGCGCGGTCGCCAGCAGGATGTGCTCGCGCCGGCCGGCTTCGAGGGTCAACAGGCCATGCTGGATGTAGTCGGTGTAGATGGTCGCCGTGGCCCCTACTTTACGTAAGTCGAGAAACTCCGGCGTCACCCCTTCCTGGCGTTCGTGGTGGTCCACGACGACAATCGCCGGCACGCCCGCCTCTTCCAGCCCGGCGCGGACGCTGGTGGTGGTTCCCTGGCTGTCCACAAAGACGGCTCCGTCGTAGGTCTGGAGGTCCATGCGGTCCACGTCGTAGGGCAGCAGGTCCAGGTTGAGCAGACGGACCAGGGCGATATTCTCCTGGTGGCTGATGCGGCCGCTGTAGGTCAGGTCCACGTCAATCTCATAGCGGGCGGCGATGAGTTGGTGGGCGTAGGCGGCCGAGATCGAGTCGGGGTCGGGGAAGTCCTGGAGCACGACCAGGTGCCGCTCGCCCCGGTGCCGTTCCAGCACCTGGGCCC
>CAZFUK010000187.1:0-9093 GCA_964522005.1 uncultured Anaerolineales bacterium
GAGCGCATCGCCGACGCGCTACGCGGCGAGTCGGGTACATGGCTTGTGCCGGATTCAGCCTAGAATTGCCTGTCATGCTAGAGGCTTCGATGGTCATGCTGAGCGAAGCGAAGCATCTGCTCTGCGGCTGTTGCCAGAGCAGATCCCTCACTTCGTTCGGGATGACAGTCAAAGGGTGGTTTTGCCCAAGAGTTGAGGAGACGTATTCGCTTGAGTGGCATGGTTGAACGGATGGCAGCCCGCTCGCCCTCACGGGCGAGGGTGGCCCGGGGCGACTGGTGGGGCATAGCGGCCTTGACGCTCACCGCCCTGGCCCTGTTCGCGCCGGTCTGGCTACGCGGCCAGGTCTGGATTGACGGCGACCTGGGCGACTTCTACTGGCCGACCATGCTAACCGCCTTCGCTGCACTGCGCCAGGGCCAGTGGCCCCTCTGGACGCCCGACATGTTCGGCGGCTTCCCCCTGTTCGCTGACGGCAGCCTGGGGGTGCTCTTTCCCCTCAACTGGATTTTGCTCGTCTCGCCCGCCGCCCTGATGCTCATCCCCTTCGGACGCACGCTCCTGGCCGGCCTGGGCATGTACCTGTTCCTGCGCGTCCTGGGGATACGCCCGCTCGGCGCCACCGTCGGCGGGCTGGTCTTCGCCCTCAACGGCTTCGCCGTCGCCCACTTCAGCCACATTGACCTCAACAACGGCACGGCGCTGCTGCCGTACACCCTGTGGGCCGTCGAGCGCAGCCGCGCCGCCCTCGGCTGGCGTCGCCAGACCCTGTGGCTCCTCGTCGCGGGCGTCGCCCACGCCCTGGCCTGGGTCAGCCTGCATCCCATGTCGCCGCTGATGAGCCTGCCGGTCTATGTGGGGTGGGGGGTGTATCGGGGGCTGGAGAACCTCTCCCCCGTCCCCTCCCCTAACAATGGAGGGGAGACGGGCGAGGCTACCTCGCCTCTACCCCCCCCTTCCTTCGTAGGGAAGGGGGCCGGGGGGTTAGGTTCCGCCACCCCCACCTCTAGCAAGGGAGGGGCGGCGGGCGAGATGACCTCGCCCCTACACTCCCCCTTCCTTCGTAGGAAAGGGGGCCGGGGGGTTAGGTTCCACATCCGCTGGACGCTGGCCGCGCTGGTCGTGCCCCTGGCCCTGGCGCTGGGTCTCGCCGCCATGCAGGTCGTGCCCATGCTGGAGTTGGGCGGGCTGTCGCCGCGCCAGACGGCCGGCGCGCGCTTCAACGGCAGCTTCAGCCTGCCGCCCTACAACCTGATCGGCCTGGTCTGGCCGACCTTCTTCCACTCGCCGCCTGGTGGCCCGCAGTGGGGCCTGTGGAACCTGGAGACGCTGGTCTACCTGGGCACGCTGCCGCTCGTCCTGGCGCTGGTCCCCCTGGTCGTCCGGCCCACGGGCCGACACGTCGGCTTCTTCGCTGTGACGGGTCTGCTCGCCCTGTGGACCGCCTTCGGCGTCTACATCCCTCTCAGCCCGCAGCCGCTCCTCTACGCCCTGCCCGGCTACAACGTCCTGCGCGCCCCGGCCCGTTTCTTCTACCTGGCCGCCTTCGCGGGCGCCTACCTGGCGGCGCTGGGGCTGGACTGGCTCGCCGGCCGCGAGTGGTCGGACCGCGAGCGGCGGCGGCTAGGCCGGCTGCTGGCCGGCCTGACCGCCCTGGCCGTCCTGATTCCCGTCGGCGCCGTCGGCGTCCTGTTGTTCGTCAACCTCGTGCCGCGTCAGGCCGAGCGGGCCATCTGGGCCTTCTACCTCAACCTGCCCCACGGCACGCCCCTCCGCTACGAGGATGTCGTCTTCGCCCTGCGCGAGAAGCTTAACCCGCTGCACCCGGGGATGTGGAAGTCGGTGGGGCTGTTGCTGGTCAGCGTTGGACTCGTCTGGGCGTGGCTGCGCGGGTGGCTGTCGGCGCGCGTCTTCGGCGTGGCCGCCGTGCTCCTGACCGCCCTGGACCTGGTCTACCTCGCCAACCACTATGTCACCCCGGCCCCGCTGGCGCGTGTCCTGGAGCCGCGCCCCGTGGCCGAAGCCATCCTCCAGGACCGCGCCGTGCGCGCCGCCACGAGCCTCAACGGCGACCGCTTCTTCCACACCAGGCCCGCCGAGCCGCCGCTGACCGACCTGCCCCACGGCCTGCCCGACTTCCACGGCCAGAGCAGCCTCACTATGGCGCGCCCCACCGCCTACATCGCCGCCAGCCTCCAGACCGAGACGCGGCTGCTGGACCTGGCCTCGGTGCGCTACCTGCTCGTCCCCACCAGCCTGCCCGACACCCGCCGCCGGCTCAACGGCGTCGCCTTCGACCGTGACCGGCCCCTGGCCGTGGTTGAGGCCGCGACGCCGGACACGCTACGGACGTTCCGCGTCGCGGCGCCGGTCCGTGAGGCGCGGCTGATGCTCGCGCTGGCCCAGGCCGTCGCCGTTCCCCAGGGAGAGACGGTGGCCGAGTGGGTGATCCGGGGCAGCGACGGGGCGGTCAAGACCTTCCCGCTGCGAGCGGGGATCGAGGCTGCTGAGTGGGCCTATGACCGGCCCGACGTCAAGGCCCAGGTGGGGCACGACCGCCCCACGCCGGCCTATAGTTGGAATGTGCGCGACGAGACGGGCCAGCAGTTCGACCGTCATCTCTTTTACCTGGAACTCCCCCTGGCCGACGGGACGCCGTGGGGCGTGGAGAGCGTCCAGGTTCAGGTGACCCGTCCCGGCGTTCAGGTCTTCTTGTTTGGGGCGGCTCTGCTGGGCGCGGCGTCGCCCGAAGTGACCAACTTGACGCGCTATGACCTGACGCGCTACACGCCCTTTTATGCCGACGCCGAGGCCCGCGTCTACCTGAGCCACACGACCCGGCCGCGCGCCTTTCTGGTCGGCCAGGCCGTGCGCTACGACCAACGCTGGCAGGCCCTCGACCGGCTGACGGCTGGGCTGGACATCCAGCGCAGCATGACCGTGGAGGGTGGAGTCCCGGCTGAGGCGGCGCCCCTGGTCGTGGACGGCCCCCTGGACCCGCGCCAGCCCCTGCCGCCCGCGCCCGACGCGGCGGGGCTAGGGCGCGTGGCGCTGGTGGAGGACGAAGCGCAGCGGGTGAGCCTGCGGGCCGAGACGACGGCGCCGTCGTTCCTCGTCCTGTCGGATACCTTCTACCCCGGTTGGCGGGCGGCGGTGGACGGCTCACCCACGCCGATTCTGCTGGCGAACTACACCTTCCGCGCCGTCTACCTGCCGCCCGGCGTACATAGCGTGACCTTCGCCTTCGAGCCGACGAGCGCCCGACTGGGCGCAGCCATCAGCCTGGCGACGCTGGCGGCCCTGCTGGGCGCTATTGGTGTGTTATATCAAAGGACATAATGAACCACGGAGGCACGGAGAACACGGATAAAATCATATAAATCCATTCTCTGTGTACTCCGTGCCTCCGTGGTAAAACCCGTAAGGGATGCAAGCCTAATGTTTCTATTCGGCCCCCTGGTCCTGCTCATCGGCCTGGCGCTTGGCGCCTATACCGCCTATGACCTGGCGCGGCACTGGCGCCCCTTCTGGGATGACGACATCCACCCAGAGGACCAGGCCCGCGCGGCCCGCGTCGCCTTCCTGCTCATCATCCCGCTGGGTGTCCTGCTCCACGAGTTCGGCCACGCCCTGGCGGTGTGGCAGTTGGGCGGGCAGGTGAGACAGTTCAACTGGTCCTACCTCTCCGGCTACGTCGTGCCCGACCGCCGCTTCGACCCCTTGGGCGAGTGGTGGGTGTTCTTCTCCGGCAACCTTGTCTCCATCCTGCTGCCCATCCTGGCGCTGGGTGTGCTACTCCTGCCCCTCGGGCGCATGCCCAAGTACCTGGCCGTGACCTTTGCCCGCCTGGAGTGGTACTACAGCCTCATCGGCTACCCCTTGCTCAGCCTGGGCGGCGCGCAGGGCGACTGGGTCGCCATCTACGGCATCCCGCCCCAGCCGTTGAAGATCGTCATCGGCGTGGTTCACGTCGGCCTGATTCTGCTGGCCGTCTGGTTGGAGCGGCGGCCCGCCGTCCGCCGTTGGGAAGCCCTCTTGAGCGCGGAGGCGCGGACGGAAGTGGCGGCCCGCGAGGCAGCGATTCAGCAGCGGCCCGGCGACCCCCAGCCCCTGCTGGCCCTGGCCGACTTCTACGCCCGCCAGGGTGACCTCGTCCTGGCGCAGGCGTCCGTACGGCAGGCGCTGGCCCTTGACCCCGACCGACCCCAATCGCTGGTCGCGGCGGGCGCGTTGGCGATGGAGACGGAACGCTACGCCCAGGCCGCCGATTACTACCAACAGGCGTTGACGCGGCTGGGCGGCGGCCCCGGCGCGGCCGTTGTCGCGGCCTGGCTCGGCCAGGCGTACCAGAAACTCGACCGCACCGACCAGGCCATCGCCGCCTACACCCAGGCGCTGGACGGCGGCCACGCGACGCCCGATGTCTTCTACGGGCGGGCGCGGGCCTATGTGCGGCGGCGCGACCTGCCGGCCGCTCGCGAGGACTTTCGACGCGCCGCCCAGCTGGACCCCGAGGGCCAGATCGGCCGGCAGGCGGCCAAGGAGCTTTCTCTGCTATGACAGGACTGGACTATCTCACGGCGTTTCGCTGTGTCGTGTGCGGCGCGGAACACTCACGCGGCACGGTGGACTATGTCTGCCCCTGCGGGGCTGACTTCTGCGTGCTGGACACGCTGTATGACTACGACCGGCTCCGCGCCGACTGGGACCGCGACAGCCTGGCCGCCCATCCCGACCCGTCCATGTGGCGCTACGCCCCGCTGCTGCCGGTGGCGGACGACGGAGGGGCAGGCGGCAGGCGGGGGGCAGCAGGCAGGGGCGGACGGGGAGTGATGCGGGCAGTGGCGTCGCCGCTGGCGAACGTGGGCGGGACGCCCCTCTATGCCGCGCCCAGGGTCGCCCAGGCGCTCGGCGTGCGCGAGGTCTGGATCAAGGACGACGGACGCAATCCCACCGGCTCCCTCAAGGACCGCGCCAGCGCGGTGACGGTGCTCAAGGCGCTGGAACGCGGCGCCCCAACCATCACCACCGCCAGTTCGGGCAACGCCGCCGCCGCCCTGGCCGGCATGGCCGCCTCGGTCGGCTTGCGCGCCGTCATCTTCGTCCCGGAAACGGCGCCCGCCGCCAAGATCGCCCAACTGCTGATGTTCGGCGCAGAGGTCTACCTGGTCCAGGGCACGTATGATCAGGCGTTTGACCTGTGCCTGGAGGCGTCACGCGAGTACGGCTGGTACTGCCGCAACACGGGCTACAACCCGTACACCGTCGAGGGCAAGAAGACCGTCTCGCTCGAAATCTGCGAGCAACTGGGCTGGGACGCGCCCGACCGCATCCTGGTCTCGGTGGGCGACGGCAACATTATTGCCGGCGTCTGGAAGGGGCTGCGCGACCTGGCCGGCCTGGGCTGGATTGAGCGCATGCCGCGCATCACCGGCGTCCAGGCGGCCGGCTCCGATGGGCTGGCGACGGCCTGGGAACGCGGGACGGAAACCGTCGAACCTATCTTCGCCCAGACCGTGGCCGACAGCATCTGCGTCGGTATCCCGCGTGACCCGGTCCGCGCGCTGCGCGCCGTCCGGGAGACGGGTGGGGAGTACGTGCGCGTCTCGGACGAGAGCATCCTGGCGGCCATGCCGCGCCTGGCGCAGACGGCGGGCGTGTTCGCGGAGCCGGCCGGCGCGACGGCCTTCGCCGGGCTGCTGGAACTGGCCGAGCAGCGCAAGCTGAACCCCGACGAGCGGATCGTGGTGATTGTGACGGGCAACGGGCTGAAGGACATCCCGTCGGCCATGCGGGCCGTCGGCCAGGCCACGCGCATCGAGCCGACGCTGGCGAGCCTGGCGCGGGTCGTATCGTCTTGACAGAATTTACATAATTCTCTGCTGATTCTGTTAGTTCTGTCGAGACTCTTTGCGGAGGATGGAATGAGCAAACCGTTGTGGTGGCAGACCGGCGTCATTTACCAGATTTACCCGCGCAGCTTCCAGGACAGCAACGGCGACGGCGTGGGCGACCTGCCGGGCATCCTCGCCCGGCTGGACTACGTGGCCTCGCTGGGCGTGGACGCCGTCTGGCTGTCGCCCATCTTCCCCTCGCCCATGGCCGACTTCGGCTACGACATCGCGGACTACACCGGCGTCCATCCCCTGTTCGGCACGCTGGCCGACTTTGACCGCCTGCTGACCGAAGCCCACGGCCGAGGACTGAAGGTGATTCTCGACCTGGTGCCCAATCACACCTCGGACCAGCACCCCTGGTTCCAGGAGAGCCGCGCCTCGCGCGACAACCCCCACCGCGACTGGTACATCTGGCGCGACCCGGCCCCCGACGGCGGGCCGCCCAACAACTGGCTCAGCTTCTTTGGCGGCCCGGCCTGGACCTACGACGAGGCCACGGGGCAGTACTACCTGCACCAGTTCCTGAGAGAGCAGCCCGAACTCAACTACCGCGACCCGGCCGTGCTCCAGGCCATGCTCGACGTCATGCGCTTCTGGCTCGACCGGGGCGTGGACGGCTTCCGCGTGGACGTCATCTGGCTGATGGCGAAAGACCCGCTCTTCCGCGACGAGCCGCCCAACCCCGACTACCGGCCCGGTCAGCCAGGCCGCAACTCGCTGATCCATCTCTACACCGAGGACCTGCCCGAAGTGCACGATTTGGTACGGGCCATGCGCGGCGTCCTCGACGAGTACGACGAGCGGATGATGGTGGGCGAGATTTACCTGCCCTATGACCGGCTGGTGCAGTACTACGGGGCCGCCCAGGACGAGTGCCACCTGCCGTTCAACTTCCAACTGATTCTGAGCCAGTGGAACGCGGCGGCCATCCGGGCGCTGGTCAACAGCTACGAGGCGGCCTTGCCGGCCGACGGCTGGCCCAACTGGGTGCTGGGCAACCACGACCAGTCGCGTATCGCCACCCGCGTCGGGCGGGACCAGGCCCGCGTGGCCGCCATGCTGCTCCTGACGTTGCGCGGCACGCCGACGTGCTACTACGGCGACGAACTCGGCATGTTGGATGTCGCTATCCCCCACGAGAAGATGCAGGACCCGCAGGGGCTAAACCAGCCGGGCGTGGTGGGCGCGTCGCGTGACCCGGAGCGCACGCCCATGCAGTGGGACGCGGGTCCCAACGCCGGCTTCTGCCCGCCGGGCGTCGAGCCGTGGCTGCCCCTGGCCGACGACTACCAGGCGGTCAACGTCGCCGTGCAGGCGGCGGACCCGCGCTCGATGCTGAGCCTGTTCCGCCAGTTGGCCGCGCTGCGTCGCGCCATGCCGGCCTTCTCCGTGGGCAGCTATGCATCGGTGGACGCGGGGAACCCGCAGGTGGTGGCGTATGAGCGCGCGGCGGGCGCGGAACGCTACCTCGTCGCGCTGAACTTCAGCGCCAAGCCACAGGCCGTCGTGCTGGACACCGAGGCCGTCCAGGCCGAAGTGGTTCTTTCGACCCACCTGGACCGCCTGGGCGTGGAGCCTCTCATGAATTTGCAGTTGAGAGCGAACGAAGGGGTTGTGCTACGGCTTTAGTCTTGAGGAGGATGCCAGTCGCGGCTGACCCAGAGCGCCCGCGCCTCCACCACCGTTTCGTTATTGAGGCGTAAGGCCATCACGGTCGCCCGCCCCACGGGCGTCAGCCCTATGATGTGTGTCCCACCGTTGGCCCACGTAAAGTGTTCCGTCCATCGCTCGTGACGCGGGTTAAACAGAGGCACAAAGTCGCCCGTCAGATGGTCGAAGGCGTGGGTGCGGTCGCCCTTGAACTCGTTGCAGCGGTAACATGAGGCCGCGAGATTGTCTCGTTCGTTTGTCCCACCGAGCGATCGGGGGAGGATGTGGTCTATCACCAGGGGAATACCTGTCACGCGCCGCGACGTCTGACAGTATTCGCAGCGATGCTTGGCTTCGTTGAAGACCTGTTGACGTAGGGTGGCCGATAGGGAAGGCACTGACTACTCCAGGGGGAGTTCGTCAATCGAGGGTGTAGGGTAACCGCGCCATCGTAAGACGGCCCAGGCATACGCTTTCCGGAGCATGTGGCGGTCGGCGTCTTCGCGAAGCTGGGCCAGTTCGTGACGCTCCGCCGAGTTGATGGTGCCCTCGGCGTTCTTTTCCAGGAGTTCGGCCTGGCGTTCGTGTTGAGCCAGGGGCCATTGACTGGACGCGATCTGTCGCAACGCCTCGACGGATAGGTTCTGCATCGCCAGGAATTCGGCTGGCGAGACAGTAGACACCTCAGGTAGGCGAGGCGGCAAGTTGCCCACCACACTCAACGCCGCCAGCTTTTCCGGGGTCTGCTGCATCTGGTCCGCCAGTGCCTTCAAGGCGCGGACCACGTGGTCTGGTAGTTCAATAACAAGCGACTCGGTGGTCATCGGTTACCTCGCATGGCCCTATCTCAGCATAACCGAAGTATAATGTTACGCGGAAAGCGCGTCAACCATGTCACCCTACGCAGCGTCACCGCGTTGAACTCGCCCCAGCGATGGATCGAAAAGGACAACCCCTGAATCAGGGGTTAGCAAAACACAAGAGGCAACTATGGCAAAGGCAATTCTTGGCCCGACGTTCGAGGAAATGCTCCACCCGCAAACGATTGACCCGGCGACGCGCCAGCGCGCGGTCCAGGCGCTCCACGACGCGCCGCTGGACCCGATTAACCTGTACAACATCACCTGGCGTGGCGCCGACAACCAGATCAAGTACGAGGTGGTGCCGACGGCCCTGACCGGCGTGGACGCGCCCATCGTCGTCCTGTATGGCCGCGACTACCCGACGGGCGCGCACAAGGTCGGCGCGGCCTACTCCGTCCTGGCGGAGATGCTCCTGTTCGGCCAGGTGGACATTGACCAGCACACCGTTGTCTGGCCGAGCACCGGCAACTACGGCATCGGCGGGGCGTGGGTCGGCGGGCGCGTGGGCGCCAAGTCCATCGTCGTGCTGCCCGAAGGCATGAGCAAGGAGCGCTTCGCCCGGATCGAGAGCTATGGCGCGCACGTCATCAAGACACCGGGCGTCGAGTCCAACGTCAAAGAGATCTATGACAAGACCTGGGAACTGCGCCGCGACCCCAACATCCGCATCCTCAACCAGTTTG
>CAZFUK010000188.1:0-9083 GCA_964522005.1 uncultured Anaerolineales bacterium
GTCCTCGCACCGCGTTGATTTCGTCAACCAACCGCTGCGCCTCGCCGCGTGGGTCGGCGGCGCGGGCAAGGCCGCGCGAGACAGGCAGCAGCAGGCCTAGGCCTCGGCTGTCCACGCCCGCCGCGACGGCTGCGGCGAGGTCGCCGCCCTGCGCCCCGACGCCGGGTGCGAGGATGAGGGCGTCGGGGACGGCCTGCCGCACGGCGCGCAGTTCGACGGGGGCCGTCGCGCCGACGACGAGGCCCACGTTGCCGCCGGTCCCCCACCTCTGGACCTGGCGGGCGACGCGCAGATAGAACGGTTCGCCGCCGACATCGAGGGACTGGAACTCGACGGCGCTGGGGTTCGAGGTGCGGCTGAGGATGAACGCCCCCCGGCGCGGGTCGGCCAGGTAGGGCGCGAGGGCGTCGCGGCCCTGGTAGGGGTTGGCGGTCACGGCGTCCACGCCCCACCGCTCGAAGGCGGCGCGGGCATAGGCCGCCGACGAGTTGCCCAGGTCGCCCCACTTGGCGTCGAGGATGGTGGGGATGTCGGGGGGCAGGCGGCGCAGCGTCTCTTCGAGGGCGGTCACGCCCGCCGCGCCGTAGGCCAGGTAGAAGCCCAGGTTGGGCTTATAGGCGCACACCAGCCCCCGCGTCGCCTCAATCAGCCGAACGTTGGCCTCGACCAGCGCGCTCGCGTCAGCCCCGGCCGGCAGTTCCGGGTCCAGCCCGAGGCACAGCAGGCTCCCCGTGCGCGTCATCGCATCCTCGAGTCGTTCTCGAAATGTCTTCTTCGGCATAGGCAGACCCCCTATGACTGTCATGCTGAGCCGAAGGCGAAGCATCTCGCTCCACGCAAGCGAGACCCGTCGCTTCGCTCAGGGTGACAGTCGAGACACTCTTCCAATCATCAATCTTCAATCTTCAGTCATCAGTCTTCAGTCATCCGTCTCAAATCTTCCCCAACACCGCCGCCAGCAAGGCCATGCGGATGTAGAGGCCGTTCTCGACCTGGCGGAAGTAGGCCGCGCGCGGGTCGTCGTCCACCGCCTCGCTGATCTCGGTCACGCGGGGCAGTGGGTGCATCACAATCATGTCGTGCTTGGCGCGGGTCATGACGTCGGGCGTGAGGGCGTAGCTGTTCTTGACCGCCTCGTACTGACTCAGGTCGCCAAAGCGCTCCTTCTGGACGCGGGTGACGTAGAGCACGTCCGCCGTCTCAATGACGTCGGCCACGTCGTCGCTCTCGGTCACGGCGATGCCCCGCGCCCGCACGTCGTTGATGAGGCGCATGGGCAGGCGCAGGATTTCGGGCGAGACGAAGTCCAGCGTCACCCGATACTGGGTCAGCAGTTGCGTCAGCGAGTGGACGGTGCGGCCAAAGCGCAGGTCGCCCACCATGGCGATGTTCAGCCCGTCAATGCGGCCCAGTTCCTCCTGGATGGTGAACAGGTCGAGCAGCGCCTGGGTGGGATGCTCGCCCGCGCCGTCGCCAGCGTTGATGATGGGGACGCGGGCCGCGCGCGCCGCCACCTGGGCCGACCCCATCTCCGGGTGGCGCAGGACGATGACATCGGAGTAGCGTTCGAGGGTCTTGACCGTGTCGGCCAGCGACTCGCCCTTAGAGACCGACGAGAACTGGACGCCCTGGGTAATGGGGATGACGCTGCCGCCGAGGCGTTCCATGGCGGCGATAAACGAGCTGCTGGTGCGGGTGGACGGTTCGTAGAACAGGCAGGTCAGAATCTTGTGGCGGAGCAGGTCCAGCCCGCCGTCGCCCTGGACGGCTTCGCGCATGGCGTGGGCGTGGCGGAACAGGTCTTCGAGCAGGGGGCGTGAGAACTGGTTGACGGACAGGATGTCCTGGCCGACCAGGTCGCCCACACTGGTCAGAGTGGTCAGCAGGGGGTGAGACACGGCCATCATAAGGTCCTCCTGGCTTGGCTTCTAAGCTAAACATGGAACGTCCGAAGCGGGTTAGCTTCGGACGTGAATGAGTTACGATATCGGTTGAATAAAACGGCCACTGCCCTCGGGGGCGAGGACCTGGCCGTCCTCAAAGGCGAGACGGCCCCGATAGTTCACGCGACGCAGCCGACCCTGGACGGCCAGGCCCGCGAAGGGGCTCCAATCCGGGCGCGTCTGGAAGCCGTGGTCGGGGATGGTCCAGCGGTCGGCGGGGGCGACCTCGATCCAGGTATCGGGGGGGTCGGGTAAGCCGTAGACGCGGCGCGGCCCGCTGTGCATCAGGTCCACCAGGCGGTCTAGGGTCAGGCGGCCCTCGGCTACAGCGGTCAGCATGAGGGGGAGGGACGTTTCGAGGCCGGGGACGCCGGGCGGCGGGGTCGGCTGAGCCTTCTCGCCGCGGGTGTGGGGGGCGTGGTCCGTGGCGACGCAGTCGAACACGTCGAGGTGTTCCCACAGGCCGGCGCGGTCGTCGGGGGTCGCCAGGGGCGGGCGCATCAGCCCCAACGCTCCCAGGCGGGGCAGGTCCGTCTCGTCCAGGAACAGGTGATGCGGGCAGACCTCGCACGTGATGGGCGCGCCCTGCGCCTTGGCCGCCTGGATGAAGGCAATCTCCTCGCGGCGGCTGATGTGGCACAGGTGGAGGCGCTGGCCGTGCGCCCAGGCCAGCCCGACGGCCCGCGGGACGCTGAGTTCCTCGGCGTGGACGGCAATGACGCGGCCACGGGGCCAGGCGCGGAAATGGGTCAGTAGAGTGGCCCAGTCGTTGACCCGCAGCGGGCCGTAGGTGGCGTCCAGGTAAATCTTGAGGCCGACCGTCTGCGGGGCGAGGTGGGGGGCTTCCTGGGCGTTGCCCTGTGCCGCGCCGACAAACAGCCCCACATCGCAGCGAGCCGTGGCCCGGACGGCGTCGGCGGCGCGCACCAGAGTGGCTTCGTCTATCGTCGGCGGCCTGGTGTTGGGCATGCCCAACACCGTCGTCACCCCGCCAGCCAGCGCGGCGGCCGTGCCGCTGGCAAACGTCTCTTTGTGCGTCTCGCCCAGGTCGCGCAGGTGGACGTGGGGGTCCACCAGGCCCGGCAGTCTTACGGTCGCCATAGGCGCCTCCCGCCGGGCGGCACAAAAAACGCGCCCTTCCAGGTGGACCCTGGCTGGCGCGGGGTGGGTGGTGTCGTCCGGCTGAAGTGTGTCATCATTCATCCGGAACAGAAGTATACACGGCTCAGGGGCGGCGTGCAAATCCGAGTCCAGTTGCCGCTAGGGGACGGACGATGCTAGAATACACCTTATCAGCGCCAACACGATTATGGGAGGGTCACATGCTTGACTTGACCATTGGACGCCAGGGGGAGCTTGTCTTACCGGGCGAGCTACGCGCCCGCTATGGCTTATTGCCCGAGACGCCCGTACGGGTGTTCGAGACTCACAGCGGAATTCTGATTATTCCTGTCACCGATGAGCCGATGAGCGCCGAGTTGAAGGCCGAACTGGACGAGTGGCAAACAATTGGTGAATATGACAGTCTTTGTTGAGGTGGTTGATGAGCTTCGATGTCTTCTTGGTGCATTTCCAGAATGGTCAGCTTGGTGAGGCGGACCGTGAGCGAGTACTCGATGTACTTCACAGGTCTCGCCATACCGGCCCTGACAAGTTCGGGTTCTACGTCGTTCACCTAGCGGATGGAGAGGACATCGAACTGTGCGCGAGTGAACTTGAAGGGTCAGGCTCCTTCACGGGCTGCACTTTTTTCTTGCATGGAATGACAGAGGCGGTGACCAATTTTGTCTTTGAAGTAGCCCGGACAGGCGACATGACGATGATGGTCACCATGCCTAACGCTGTTCCCATCTTGACCGCAGAATACCAAAGGGGACACTTGCCCCGCGACCTGCTCGATGCCTTTCCAGAGCCTGCTCTCTGTGAAACAGGACCTGATTTATTCGTTCTGCTTTCTCAGGGCTTCACGGGTTGGAAAGGGTACCGTGACTTCGTGATTGCAGAGCCCGCCGAATGAATTCGGGGCTATAGAGCCTTCGGCTGATCGTCCGCCTTCGCGGACGCATGTGGCGTCGGCGCAGGCCGACGCTCGGCGGTACGCCCTTTAGCCCCGACTTTCAGTCGGGGGTATGTGGAAGGCTTCTAGAGAAGCTTATAGACACGTTCCGCCGTGCCGCCCCACACTGCCGCCTGCTCGTCGTCCGACAACCCCGCGACGAACTGCGCGACCAGATCGTGGACCTGCTCGTAGCTCCCTCGAAGGAGGCACACCGGCCAATCGCTGCCGAACATGAGCCGCGACGGGCCGAACATGTCCAGGACCGCGTCGAAGTAGGGACGAATCTGGTCCGCCGTCCAGGCGGGCCGGTCCTCGGTAATCATCCCCGACACCTTGCACACGACATTGGGATACTCGGCCACACGGCGCAGGTCGCTCCGCCACGGCTCCACCTCGCCCGCCGTGATGCGGGGTTTGGCGATGTGGTCCACGACCCACGTCATGTGGGGGACGGCCTCGAACAGGCGCGGCAGATGGGGCAGGTGCGGCGGGCGCACCAGCAGGTCGTAGGGCAGGCCCTTGGCCGCCAGCGTCCGCAGCCCCTGGACCACCTCCGCTCGCAGTAGCCATTCGTCATCGGGTTCGTCGTGGACCTGGTGCCGCACCCCCACCAGCGGCCCGTCGGCCCTCAGAGCGTCCACCTGGTCGGCCAGGTCGGGCGCGGTCAGGTCTAGCCAGCCCACGACGCCCTTGATAAACGGGGCCTCGCGCGCCAACTCGAACACCCAGCGCGTCTCCTCGACCGCATGGGTGGCCTGGACAAAGACCGTGCCGTCCACGCGGCAGGCCGCCAGGTGCGGCGCGAGGTCGGGCGGACGGAAGTCGCGGTAGAGGACGGTCAGATCGGGCGACAGCCAGGGATAGCGCAGCCGCCCCAGGTCCCAGAAGTGCTGATGGGCGTCAATCTTCACACAGCCTCCCCTTCATCCCGAGACCAGGATGATATTGGCGTAGGGCGTGGCGTCGCCGGTGCGGACCGTGGCGCGGGCGGTAGCAGCCAGGTGCTTGAACTCGACGTGGGGCACGACCTCCAGCGGGACCTCGCCCAGCAGGTCGCGCAAGTCCTGCACTCGGCCGGGGCTGACCTCGGTCATCTCCTGGGTGATGAGGACGCGGTCCAGGGCGAACTCGGCGTGGACGGCGCGCAGCACGTCCAGCACGGTGGGCAGGTTGTCCACCAGGGCCAGGTCAATGCGGCGCGGCCCTTCCGGCACGGGGAAGCCGCGATCACACACCGTGATGATGTCCGTATGCCCCGTCGAGGCCAGCAGGTGGCACAGTTCAGGGTGGAGGATGCCGCCGCGTTTCATGGCGTCTCCGTCTCCGCCAGGGGAATGCCCAGCAGCCCGTAGTAGCGGCGCTTCTGGTCCAGCGTCACCCGGTCGCGGAAGCTCGGCGCGGGCCGCTTGAAGTACAGGGTCGGGACGCCGTCGGGCGAGGCGACCACGGCGACCAACTCCCAGCCCGCCTGACCCAACGCCGCCAGGTCCACCGCCCCCTCGACCACCCGATACTCCCATGAGGGCATGGCTTTGTCTCCGACGGACTTACCCCTCCCCCATCCCCTCCCTTCCCTGCTAGGGAAGGGGGGCGGGGGGTTAGGTCAGTCCTGTACACCCAAAGCTTGTCAACCCCCCTGGAGAATATATAATAGACCCATTCTTGTCAACTGCGAGGAATGCCCATGAGCGATATTCAGCCTGTTGTGGCTCCGGTCTGGGAGCCGTCGGGCGGTATGCCCGCCCTCAAGATTACCAACGTCAAGGCCATCTGCACCGCCCCGGACGGCATCCGCCTCGTCGTGGTCAAGGTCGAGACGAGCGAGCCGGGGCTGTACGGCCTGGGCTGCGCCACCTTCACCCAGCGGCCGCTGGCCGTGGTCACGGCGGTCGAAGAGTATCTCAAGCCGTTCCTGCTGGGCCGCGACCCCAACGACATTGAGGACATCTACCAGTCCGCCTACGTTAGCTCCTACTGGCGGAGCGGCCCAGTCCTCAACAACGCGCTGTCAGGGGTGGACATGGCGCTGTGGGACATCAAAGGCAAGCGGGCTGGGATGCCCGTCTACCAGCTTCTCGGCGGCAAGAGCCGCGTCGCCGCGTCGCTCTATGCCCACGCTTCGGGCACGAGCCTCGAGGAACTGGAGGACGAGGTCCGCCGCTTCATGGACCAGGGCTACCGCTACGTCCGCTGCCAGATCGCCGTGCCCGGCTACTCGACCTATGGCTCGCGCATCGCGCCCCGCCAGCAGCCGTCCAACCAGACCCTCGGCCTGGGCACCGCCCCCTGGGAGCCGACGCCCTACTGTCGGCTGGTGGTCAAGATGTTCGACCATTTGCGCTCGCGCCTGGGCGACGAGATTGAGTTGCTCCACGACATCCACGAGCGTATCCCGCCCATCCAGGCCATTGGCCTGGCGAAAGAGCTTGAGCCGTACCACCTGTTCTTCCTGGAAGACCCCCTCGCGCCCGAGGACAACGAGTACTTCCGCATCATGCGCCAGCAGACCTCGACGCCCATCGCCATGGGCGAACTTTACGTCAACCAGCAGGAGTACGTCCCGCTCATCCGTGACCGCCTGATTGACTTTATCCGCGTCCACCTGTCCGACATTGGCGGGCTGAGCATGGGGCTGAAGCTAGCCCACTTCTGCGAGTTTTTTGGTGTGCGCACCGCCTGGCACGGTCCCGGCGACGTCTCGCCCGTCGGCCACGCGGCCAACCTCCAACTCGACCTGGCCTGCCACAACTTCGGCGTCCAGGAGCAGCACATGTTTGGTGAGGCAGCCCGCAAGGTCTTCCCCGGCACGCCCGAAATCCGCGACGGCTACCTGTGGTCCAACGAGAAGCCGGGGCTGGGCGTGGACATCAACGAGGACCTGGCCGCCAAGTACCCCTTCCCCGCGCACCCGCTCAACGGCGCGTGGCCGCCGGTCCGCCGTATGGACGGCACGGTGATTCGGCCCTAAGCGGGGGGTAGTGGGTGAGGGGATGGTGGGTAGTGTTTGGACGAATCACCAAGGCACCAAGGCACCAAGAAAGCCAAATATATCTGCTGCGTGTCTTTGTGGCCTTGGTGTCCTTGGTGATTCTCATTAAAGAGGATGGGCGCCATGCTCAAGGTCGTTCAGTGCGGGGTGGGGAGTTTTGGGCGGAGTTGGGCCGATGTGGTGGCGCGGAGCCGGGTGGCCGAGTTAGCGGCGGTGGTGGACCCGGCCCCCGAGGCGCGGGCGCGGGTGGGCGCGGCGCTGGGCGTGGCGATCTACGCCGACCTGGACACGGCACTGGCCGAGGTCGCCTGTGACGCCGTCCTGGTGACTACCCCGCCCGCCACCCATCACGCCGTCTCGACGCAGGCGCTACGCGCGGGCAAGCCGGTCCTGGTGGAGAAGCCGCTGGCCGCGACGATGGACGAGGCCGCCGACCTGGTCCAGACCGCCGAGGCCCTGGGGCGCGTCCTCATGGTCAGCCAGAACTACCGCTTCCGCCCCCACGCCCGCGCGGCCCAGGCCGTGGTTCAGTCCGGCGCGCTGGGCGAGTTAACCCACGTCAAGGTTCGCTTCGCCCGCGAGACGCGGACGCTGTTCGGCGCGGGCAACTTCCGCTACAGCATGCGCTACCCGCTCGTCCTGGACATGTCCATCCACCACTTCGACCTGCTGCGCTGCCTGACGGGGCAGAACGCCGTCCAGGTCTGCGCCTGCGAGTGGCCCGTGGCCGATAGCCCCTACGTCTACCCACCGACCGTGGCAGCCGTGATGACCCTCGACCGAGGGGCGACTGTGGTGTACGAGGGGGACTGGGCGAGCCACGGCGCGGAGACGTCGTGGAACGCGGCGTGGGAGATCGTGGGGGCGGCGGGCCGGTTGCTGTGGAACCCCGGCGACATGCACACCGAGGAGGTGTGGGTCCAACGCTGGGGCGAGGCGCTCCAGCCGGTCGCCCTGCCCCTCCTGGACCTGACCGAGCGCGACGCCACTCTGGCCGCCTTCGCTCAGGCGGTCGCTAGCGGCGAGGCACCTGAGACAAGCGCGGCGGATAACATTCACAGTCTGGCGATTGTGTTCGGGTGTATCGCGTCCATCGAGCGCGGGGAGGCCGTCAGGCTCGCGTGACGCGGTGAATCCGGATGGGGGGCATGAGGGCCTGACCCTCGCAGGGACTCTGGTGGATGCGCTGCGCCACGTCCATCCCCTCCACCACCTGCCCAAAAGCCGCGAAGCCCTGGCCGTCGGGGTTGCGCCGGCCGCCAAAGTCTAGCTCCGGCTCGTCGCGCAGGCAGATGAAGAACGATGACACGGCGGTGTCCGCCCCCAGCCGCGCCATGGACACCGCGCCGGCCGTGTGGCGCAGGCCGGTTTGACCGGTGCGTTCGAGGGGGATGGGCGGCTGGCGGTTGGTGTAGACCCACCAGGGGTGGCCGCCACCCTGGACGACCTCGATGCGGACCGTGTCGGCCGGCTGGTTGTCCTGGCGCACGGTGCGGAAGAACGTCCCGCCGTCGTAGTGGCGGGCGTCCACATAGCCCAGGAAGTTGGCGACGGTGATGGGCGCCTGGTCTGGGTAGAGTTCCAGGACAATGTCGCCCACTTCAGTGGTGATGCGGACGCGGGGAACCTTGCTTGTCACGGCGCCTCCTGGCCCGTTTCAGCCTCTAAGTCGTACATCAGGTCGAACACCTCGGCCATCGTCAGCCGGGCCTTGGGCGGCTCCAGCCCCGTCTCGTCGCGCGCCAGCCGACCCGCCGCCTGGAAGCAGCGGTCCCAGATGTCGGGCAACTCGCGGCGGAGGCTTGGCTCATCCTCCAGTAGGCCCTCGATTTCAATGCGCGCGTCGGTGATACTCGCCACCCAACTGCGCGAGCGGCGTTCCGGTTGCATCCGCCACTTCAGGATATGGGTCATCAGGCGCGTCAATTGGCTGCGCAGGGCGCGCTTATCCGAGCGTCCCAAGGCGTCAATCAGCTCCTCAAGGCCACGGGTGGCCTCCTCGATGTTGTCTGCCGCGAGTTCCTGCCGCACCGCGACCGCCGTCTGGTAATGCGACTCGGCCGCCAGCTTGCTCCAATCCATACGCCTGTCC
>CAZFUK010000189.1:0-9053 GCA_964522005.1 uncultured Anaerolineales bacterium
CTGACCAATTTAGAGCTATTGTGTCCGAATTGTCACGCGATGTGCGACAATAATTCAGGTCGCGCGACATCCAAAGATAAAGCCCAGGTAGCCCAACGGCAGAGGCAATGCGCTTAGGACGCATACAGTCTGGGTTCAAATCCCAGCCTGGGCACTAGGCAGGGGCGCATAGATTGCGCCCCTGCTCTCTTTTGGCTATAATTCGCCGCCAGGGCCAGCGCCGTCTGGCCCGCCACGCCCCAACCTGTTCCCTCTGTCACCCCTGCGGAGGCTCCCCATGCCCGATACCCCCCTCCCGCCCCTGGCCGCCGACGACTACCAACGCGCCCTCGACTATCTAGACGAGGGTGAAGACAAGGCCGCGCTCGCCCTGCTGGACGACGTGATACGCGCCAACCCCGACTTTGCCCCGGCCTACAACGACCGGGGCGATGCCCGCTTCGCGCTGGGCGACCTGGCCGGCGCGCTGGCCGACTACCAGGCCGCCGTGGCCCGCGACGCGGCGCTCGGCGAGGCCCACCTCAACATCGGCCTCGTCCACGCGGCGCAGGGCCGCCACGACGACGCGCTGGCCGCCTATGCCGACGCCCTGGAACACGCGCCCGACGACCCGGACGTCTACCTGGCGCGCGGCGAGTCGTATGCCGCCCTCGGCCGGTACGCCAACGCGGTCAACGAGTTCACCCAGGCCCTTGACCTGGACGAGAGCCTGCTGGAGGCCTACACCGCCCGTGGCGACGCCTACCTGGCCCGTGGCGAGAGCCGGGCAGCGGCCGAGGACTACGAGAACGCGACCGACCTGGCGCCGGAGGACATGGACATCAGCGACATCGTGCTGCGGCTGGCCCGCGCCGAGATTGAGTCGGGTGATTACCCGCAGGCCGTCGAGCGCCTGGAGTTCATCGAGGAGACCAGCCCGCGCCCCGAAGTGTACGCCCTCAAGGCCCAGGCTGACCTGGGGCTGGAGCTGTACGAAGATGCCCTGGCCGACCTGGACCGCGCCCTGGAGCACGAGCCGAACAACGCGGCGCTCCACCAGGACCGGGGCCGGGCGCAGTACGAGCTAGGCGACGCGGCGGCGGCGGCGGCGAGCTATACGCGGGCGCTGGAGCTACAACCCGACGATGTGGAGACCCTGGTGGCGCGGGCGGTGGCGCGGGCCGACGCGGGCGACGTACCCGGCAGCCTGGCCGACTTCGACCGCGCCCTGGAGCTTGACCCCAACCCGGATACCCTCAACGAGCGCGGGGATACCCTCTTCGACCAGGGTGACTACGCCGGCGCGGTCGCGGATTACAGCCGCGCCATCGAGTTGGAGCCGGACCTGGCGCGCTCCTGGCGCAATCGGGGTGACGCCCACTGGGCGGCCGGCCAACTGGCCGAGGCCGTCCACGACTACACCCAGGCGGTGGAACTCGACCCCGACGACCCCCTCACCTACAACAACCGCGCCGACGCCCTCTACGACCTGGGCCGGCCCCACGCCGCGCTGGCCGACTACAACCGCGCCCTGGAACTCGACCCGCAATCCACCGACTCGCTCAACGGGCGCGGGCTGGCCGCGCTGGCGGCGGGTCTGCTGGACCAGGCCGAGGACGACTTCACCCAGGCGGTGAACCGCGACCCGGCGCTGACCGAAGCCTGGGTCAATCGCGGCGATGCGCGGCTGGCGTTGGGGCGGCCGAGCGAAGCCCTGGACGACTATGCCGAGGCGTTGGGGCTGGAGCCTGACCTGGCCGACGCTTATCGCGGCCGGGCCGACGCCCATGCCGCGCTGGGGAACACAGCCGCAGCCCTACAGGACATGGAGACGTACTTGCGGGTGGGCGACCTGACGCCGCCGCAGCGCACCGAGGCCGAAGCGCGGCTGGTGCGCTGGCGAGCGTTGGGCAGTTAAGGAAGGCGGGAGAGGGAGGCGCCATGCAAGTCAACTTCTATGCCACGCTGCGGCCCCTGGTGGGCAGCAAGACACTTGATCTGGTATGGGCCGAGGGAACGACCCTGGGCGCCCTGTTGGAGACCCTGTTCGCCGCCCATCCGGCGCTCAGGTCGGAGCTGCTGGACGACGCAGGGCGCCTGCACGGCCACGTCCACGTCTTCGTCAATGGCCGCGACGGCCACTACCTGGACCACGTCCTCGAAACGCCGCTGGCCGCGACGGACAAGGTGGACATCTTCCCGGCGGTCGGGGGTGGCTGAGCCGGCCCGGTGGACCCGCGACGTGCGCGGCGTGCCGCTCTGGCTGCTGCGCGAGTACCTGGTCGAGCTGGGTGGCCGGGCGGAGACGGATGAGACGGTCGTGGGCGTGGGGTGGCGGGCGCGGCTGGTCCAGTTGGACGACTACCAGATTGGCTCGCTCCGCGTGGGCGAGGTCGAGGTCAGCGTGACCGGCGATGCAGCCGCGCTTGAACGGCTCGCCGCTGGCCTGGAGCGCAAGCTGGCCACACGTGGCGGGGGATAGTGGCGAGGGAGACCTGACAGGTTTTCAAAACCTGTCAGGTCTGCTTTTAGATCGGGTTAGCGGCCCGGCGGGAACAGGGCGACTTCGTCGCCGGTCGTGACCGGGCGTGCGAAGCCGCCGTCATAGGCCAGGTCGCGGCCGTTGAGCAGGACGCGCCAGCCGTCGCGCGGGGTGTAGACCGGTTCGACGGCCACCCAGAGCGAAGCCGTCGGCTCCTCCGAGCGCCAGATGCGGTCGAGAGCCTCGCGCCGCAGCTGCGGATAGTAGTTGAAGACACGGGCCAGCACGTCGGCCACGGGCGCGCCCGGCGCCGCGTGGACGGCCAGCCGGTCGCGGCCCACCATCCTGCGCAGACGCCCAAACAGGCGGACCTGAACCGACGCTGCGCCCTGCCCCAGGTCCCGCGCCACCCCGTAGCCAAACAGCATCTGGTTCGTCTGGGCGGCCAGGTACTTGCTCCAGGCCGCCAGCGCCGGCGCCATGACCTCGGCGGATAGCCCCGCCTCGGCCAGGTAGCGAGCGAAGGCCGCCTGGACCAGCCCCATCGAGCCGGCGACATAGGCCGGCGGGGTGTGGATAGCGCGCGGCCCGTGGCCCGCGTGGTACTTGCCGGCGCGGAACAGGTACTCGGCAAACTCGGCGCTCGTGTCCAGGCCCAGCGTGCGGGCCAGCCAGATGGTGAAGAAGCGGCGCCTCTCCTCCAGGTGCGCCTCGTCCACGTCCTGCTCCCAGCCCAGGATGGCTGCCGTCTCGGGGACACGGCGCAGGTAGTCGTAGGTCTCGACGACCAGTTCGGGGCCGCGCCGAAATAGTGGCTCGATGGAGCGGCTCGCCGCCGCGACCTCGGCCGGTCCCCAGCCGACGAAGCGCAACAGGCGGGTCCACTCGTCCACGGGTTCCGGCGCGAGGTTCGTTAGTTCCAGCGCTGGCTGCATTGCCCCTCCCATGCCCCTCGCATATGAAGAAGTTCACCGCAGAGGACGCCGAGGGCGCAGAGGGAATAACAGTATGAACCTCCGCGTCCTCGGCGTCCTCGGCGGTAATTGTCTCCGATTAGTCGGCGCTCGCCGCCACGGTAGGCAGGATGCCCATTTCGACCAGCTTGGCCTCGGGCACGACGCCGTTGACCCAGCCGCGCGCGGCGTAGTACTCTTCCAGCATCAGGTCCAACTCACACACGTGGCCCAGCGAGCCGGGCATGGTCGAGGGTTCCTTGACGAAGCGCTCCGGCAGGTAGTCGCTGCCCTCGCGGAAGCCGCACAGGTTGTTGTAGTAGCGTTCCAGGTTGTAGACCCGCTCGCCCGCCTTGAGCACGTCGTCCAGGGTGAACGGGACGCCCACCATGGCCGAGTACAGCCCGGCGTACTCCTCCGCGCCCTCGGCGAACGCACTGAACTTGCACAGGTCGAGGCTGTCGGAGAAGGCGTGCAGGTCCTGGAGCAGCTTGAGCAGGTAGCCCTTGCCCTTCCAGGCCAGTGGGTCGGCTTTAAGCGGGATGAGGCCCAACTCGCAGGCCGGGGAGTAGCCGCGCAGGTGGCAGGCGCCCCGGTTGCTGGTGGCGTAGCCCAGGCCCATGCCCTTGATGCCGCGCGGGTCGTAGGCTGGGATACCCTGGCCCTTGACCGTCAGCGCCAACTCTGCATGGCCGAAGGTGCGAGCGGCCAGCGCCGGGCCTTCGGCCAGGATGTCGCCCACGCCCTCGCGGAAGGCAATCTTGCGGCCCATCTCGACCATCGCCTCGTAGTCACCCCAGGCCAGCGGCTCATACTCGCCGTTGTAGCCCTTCTCACACACCTCCATGTACATGGAGAAGGCCAGGCCGACTTCGATGGCGTCGTAGCCGTAGTCGTTGGCCTGGTCAATCATCTTGGCGACCGAGGCGATGTTGTTGTTGCGGCAGTTCGCGCCCACCGACCAGGCCGGCTCGTACTCGACGCTCTCCATGCGCAGCCCCGCGTAGGGGCCGTCCTTAATCTCGACTTCCTTCTTGCACGCGACCGGGCAAGCGTGGCAGGTCGGGTCTTCCACCAGGATGTTGTCTTTGACATACTCGCCGCTGATCAGCTCGGCGTCCGGGCCAAACGAGGTCAACTGCCCGTTGGCGGTCGGGAGCGCGCCCATGGTGTTGGTGATGTTCATCAGGACGTTGGTGCCGTAGACCGACAGGCCACCCTTGCGCGGGCTGGTGATGTTCTTCTCGTCCATGATGGTCGCCAGGCCGCGCTGCTGGGCTGGGCGGAAGGCGGCCGGATTGGCCGGCTTGGGCATCGTCTTGGCGGCCTTGACGACCACGGCCTTGAGGTTCTTGCTGCCCCCGACGCAGCCCGTGCCGCCGCGTCCGCTGGCGCGGTCGTTCTCGTTCATCCAACACGCGAAGCGGGCCAGCCGCTCGCCGGCCGGGCCAATGGCGATCACCGTCAGGTCTTTCTTGCCGTACTTGGCCTGGAAGTGCTTGACCGTGTCGTGGACGCCCATGCCCCAGACCTCGGAGGCGTCGAGCAGGTCCACGTAGCCGTCGTGGACGAAGGCATACACCGGCGCGTCGGCCTTGCCCTTGAAGATGAGTCCGTCGAAGCCAGCCCAGCGCAGCCGCGCCGCCGACCAGCCGCCCTGGTGGCTGTCGGTCACGGTGCCCGTCAGGGGCGACTTGGTCACAATCGCCAGGCGGCCGCTCATGGTGGCTTCGCTGCCCGTCAGTGGGCCGTTCATGAAGCACAGGATGTTGTCGGGCGACATCGGCTCGATCTGGGGGCCGTTCTCGAAGACGTACTTGACGCCCAGCCCGCGCCCGCCGATGTAGTCCCTGGCCCAGGCATCGGGGATAGACTCATAGACGACTTCGCGCGTCGTCAGGTTGATTTGGGCAATGCGGTCCGCGAAACCACCTAGCGTTGTCATGTAGAACACTCCTTGGTGTGTCTTCAGACCTGACAGGTTTTGCAAAACCCCTCAGGTCTCCTGCTAACGGGGCATAAACAAGAAAGAGGCGTTATGCTTGTTCCGCATAACGCCTCTTAGTCGAAACCGCTGTATTGAGATGAGACAAGGTGCGGGGACGTTGGGTCAGGTGCATCGTCCTCTGGTCCACCCCTCCCGGCCCGCCAAAGGCCAGGTCGGGGCGTAGTACGCCACAATATAGCTATCTTACCTCAAATCACGCCGCGTCTTGTGAAAGCTTCACCACGTAGCGATAACGTTTCACCACCTTCCTCTACAGCTACCCCTGAATTGACCAGACCCCTCTTGACCACTAAACTTCATGGCTCCCAGGAGGACTGATGCAACAGCATGCGGAAGCCACGTTGGCAGTGGCTACAGTTTCCCCTGCACTACTTACACCACAAGCGAGGGTGCGGCGGTAATCTCCTCAGCGTGTATTCACGAAGCCTCAGGATGAGGAGAGGATGACGCAGCAGACGATGAAACGGAACGCCCACCAGGAGAAACCCCATGACTTTACGAACATGGCGCTGTGTGTCGTTGCTAGCGCTCACTATTCTCATGGCGTGTACACCTCCAGTCGTAGTCAACCCTACCATCAAGTACTCGGGTCGGCTATCGCCTGCCCTCAAGATGAATGTCCCTCGGGCCACCCATACCGCCACTCTCCTGGCTGATGGACGGGTTCTTATCGCGGGTGGTTTCCGAGAAGAGGGGACCAGCGAAATTCCGATTGCCAGCGCCGAGATTTACGACCCCGCAACAAGCACCTTTACTCCTACAGGAGACCTGAATGAGGCTCGGAGTGGAGCCACCGCTACGTTGTTGCCCGGTGGAAAAGTGCTAATCGTTGGGGGCTGGGGTCCAAGTGGTCGAACCGCGACCGCCGAGTTGTATGACCCGCGCACCGGTAAGTTCGACTATGCAGCGCGTATGAGTGGACCTAGGGCCGGCATGACCGCGACATTGCTGCGGAATGGCGTCGTGCTGGTTGCCGGCGGGGAGGCGGGGCGCAACACACCTCAATTGCTGGCTGAGATTTATGATGCGGGCGCCAACACGTTTACGCCGTCTGGCAGTCTGAACGTCGGTCGCTCGGCACACACAGCCACCTTGCTCGCCGATGGTCGTGTTTTGCTCGCCGGTGGAAGTTCGAGTAACAGTCAGGTTCTCGCCAGCGCCGAGGTCTATGACCCCTCCACAGGCAAATTCATGTTCACGGGCAGTATGAGGGCCGTTCGCTACAAACATGCGGCGGCGCTGCTGCAAGACGGCAACGTGCTGCTGGTGGGCGGCTCCAATCAGAACGATTGGACGGGCAAGTACACGAGCGCCGAACTTTACAATCCTAAGACGGGCGTATTTGAGAAGGTCGCTGACCTGAACAGCGAACGGTTCAAGCTGGCGGATGCGATGGTCGTCCTCAAGAATGGAGATGTGCTTGTCGGGGGTGGCAACCGACAGCTAGAGACATTCGACGCGAAGACCTCGCGCTTCACCTTGAGCAACCAGCTTGATAACCATTACTATTATGCCGTATTGACCCTGCTAGGAGACGGGCGCGTCCTGATCACAGGCGGATACGATCCGGGCATCCAGCCCACGAATCAAGCATGGCTGTATAGCTAACGCCTGACAGAGCGAGGATGTAGGACTGGATATACTGCCCTCCTCTCCTGTAAGCTTAACTCTCAAGCCATTGAGAAGGATACAGCCGATGAACCGCTGCCTAGTTCGACCCTTTATTCTGGTGCTGCTCACGGCTCTCAGCCTCACCGTGTGTACCGCCGCCCAAATGAGAGTAGCTCCCTCGGGCAGCGGGGTCCCGGTCGTCTACGCCGACGCGGCGACGGACAGCGCCCTGCTGGCCGAGGGCGAACGCCGCCAGGCCATCCAGTTCAACCCGGCGGCCGCGCTCCAGAAGCGGGTGTTTGCCGACGGCTTCGTGCCCAACTCGCCGGAATTTGGGCTGACCGTCAATGGCGTGGCGTACACCGGCCAGCGTGCCGAAGACCTGGGCACGGGCCGCGTGCGGGTGTACTATGTGGTCATCGGCGACTGGGGCAACGTGCAGACGGTGGAGCGGGGCGCGGCCGCTGGGGCGCCAGGGTCGGCGCTGCTGGCGGAGGGCGAGGCGCGGCAGATAGTTCAGTTCAACCCGGCGGCCGCGCTCCAGAAGCGAGTCTTCGCCGACGGCTTTGTGCCCAACTCGCCGGAGTTCAGCCTGACCGTCAACGGCGTGGCCTACGCCGGGCAGCGGGCCGAGAACCTGGGCAGCGGCCAGGTGCGGGTGTACTACGTGGCCGAGGGCGACTGGGGCAACATCCAGGTCGCCACACGGGGCGCGCCAGTGACCGTTGCGCCGCCCGCCGCCCCAGGCGTCACCGTCGAGACTCTGGTAGGCGGGCTGGACACGCCCTGGGCGTTGGCCTTCGCGCCCGATGGCCGCCTCTTTGTCTCCGAGCGGCCGGGTCGGGTTCGGGTGGTCAAGGACGGCCAACTCCAGGCGGAACCGTGGCTGACGCTGGACGTGGTGGAGAGCGGCGAGTCGGGCCTGCTCGGTCTGGCGCTGGACCCGCAGTTCGCCCAGAACGGCTATGTCTATGTCGCCTACACGGCGGCGCGCTTCCAGAATCGGCTGGTGCGGCTGCGCGAAGACCCGGCCACGGGCCGTGGGGTATTCGACAAGGTTCTGCTCGAAGGCGCGCTGGGCGCGAGCAACCACGACGGCGGGCGGGTGCGCTTCGGCCCCGACGGCAAGCTCTACTGGACCATGGGCGACGCCCAGAACCCCGCCCTCGCCCAGGACCCGGCCTCGCTCAACGGCAAGATTCTGCGCCTCAACCCCGACGGCTCGGTTCCCGCCGACAACCCCTTCCCCAACTCCTACATATACTCGCTGGGCCACCGCAACCCGCAGGGGCTGGCCTGGCAGCCGGGCACCGGGCGGCTGTATGCCACCGAGCACGGGCCGAGCGGTGGGGCCGGCCCAGAGCAGGGCGGCGGCCGCGACGAGGTCAACCTGGTCGCGGCCGGCGCGAACTACGGCTGGCCCCTCATCACCGGCGACCAGGGCCGGCCCGGGCTGGTGTCGCCGGTCCTGCACAGCGGGACGCAGGCGACGTGGGCGCCCGGCGGCGCGACCTTCGCCACACGGGGCCCGTGGGCCGGCGCGCTGCTGTTCGTCGGGCTGCGCGGCCAGTCGCTCTACCGCGTCACGCTGGACCCGGCCAACCCCCGTGGCGTCGCCTCGGTCGAGCGGCTGCTCCAGGGGCAGTATGGCCGGCTGCGGGACGTGGTCGAGGGGCCGGACGGGGCGATCTACCTGACGACGAGCAACCGCGATGGCCGGGGCAGCTCCGCCGCCGAGGACGACCGGGTGCTGCGGCTGACCGTGCGGTAACCCTCCATCAGGACAACCCTCAGGACACCCATCAGGACAACTCCCATGACCAAACTGGCTATCCTGGCCGACATTCACGGCAATCTCCCGGCGCTCGAAACCGTCCTGGCGGACTTGGCGCAGTTCAGGGTGGACCATGTCGTCGTCGCGGGCGACGTGGTCAACTGGGGGCCGTTCTCGGCCGGGGTCATGGAGCGGGTGACGGCTGAGGGGTGGGCCGTCATGCGCGGCAACAACGAATTCTATCTG
>CAZFUK010000190.1:0-9038 GCA_964522005.1 uncultured Anaerolineales bacterium
GTGTGTGATCTGCTCCGATGACCCGCCAGAGCAGATGCCTCGCTTCGCTCGGCATGACCTTCGACGGTCATCCCGAACGCAGTGAGGGATCTGCTCCGAGGACACGCCAGAGCGGATGCCTCGCTGCTCGGCATGACATCCCACCGTCATCCCGAACGCAGTTAGAAGCGAGCTTTGACTTCATCCCGAATGGTGCGAGCATGTTGCGCCAGGTCGGCGCGGCCCTGCTCGTCGGCGTCCTGGGCCACGCGATCCAGCAGTTCGGCCAGGTCAGCGTTCACCAGCGACGGCTCCATGTCCAGCACCTCGGCGCGCTGGTCCGGCTCCTCCAGCCGCAGCAGGCGGTTGACCACCTGGAGCACGGGCGGCAGGGCGGACTCAAGCCGCGACAGGATGTAGGCATACAACCCTTCAAGCGCCTGGGCGATGTCGGTCTGGCCCTGTTCATGCGCCTGCTGGATGTTGGCCGACAGGACGAGCAGGAAGGCGTCGTCTATCTCGTCCAGATGGTCCTGGACGGCCTGCTGCGGGTCCTCCGCCTCCAGAATGGTCTGGAGCAAGCTGGCGCCCTGGCGCAGGCTGGCCTGCATCTCGCGGTCCACTGTGTCCACCGCTTCGAGCACCTGCTCGCGCAAGGTCGTCAACTGCTGCGCCTTGGCCGTGTCGCCGCCAGCCTCGGCGGCGTCAATCTGGCTCGTGAGCGCCTGGAAAAAGAAGTAGTCGAAGCGCGGCCGATTGACCGCCACCACGTCCACCAGGCTCTCGGGCGAGGCCTCGGTCAGGGCCTGCACCAGGTCGTCAAAGGTGGCGCTGGCGGGCAGCGGCTCCGGCAAGGGCGACTCGTCCACGCCCACGACCGCCACGAGTTGGTCGCGCAGCTTCGCCAGCCGCCGCGCCCGCAACTCATCGCCCTCCGCCTGGGCGTCCTCCATCGCCCCGGCGATGAGCAGGAAGAAGTTGTAGTCGAAGTTGTCCTTGTTGGCCTCGATAAGCGCCTGGAGCTTGTCGTCCTGGCTGACGGCGTTGACCAGGTCGTTGAGCAGCCGCACCCGCGCCGCCTGCGCATCAATCACATCGCGCGTGATGCCGTCGGCCTCCAGAATCATCTCCATCAGCCCCTGCAGGGTCAGGGCGGTCTTGGGCTGGAGGATGTAGAACTTGCGCTGCTCCGGCGGCAGGCTGTCGGTCAGGGCATTGCTCAGGCGGCCAATCAGCTTTTCCTGGTCGTCGCGGCTCAGCCCCAACTCCATGGGGATATAGGCCACGGCCAACTGGTGGGCGGGGTCGTGGTAAAACAGCGGGGCGCCCAGCCGCACCCGAGCGCCGCAGTTCGGACAGGGAACGACGTTGAGCTGTCCGCGTAGCAGGGCCTCCTTGAGACGCGGCTCCTGGCCGACATCCACAATCGTCTGGACGGGGGCATTAAAGGGGGTCTGGCACTGGGGGCAGCGCACGGGCACGGGTTGTGGTGGAATCATACGTCCTCAGGGTTAAACTCCATCCCCACGCGGCACCCGCGCCAGGATGGTGGCAATGACTTCATAGTGGATGGTGCCCAACCAGCGGGCCACATCCTGGGCGGTGATCTGCTCCGCGCCCTGGCCGCCAATCAGCACGACCGGGTCGCCGCGCCGCACGCCCTCGATGTCGGTCACGTCGAGCATGGCGTAGTCCATACAGATGGTGCCGACGACGGGCGCGCGCTGGCCTCGGACCAGGACCTCGCGCCAGGGCGGTGAGCGGCGAAAGCCGTCGGCGTACCCAACAGGAATCGTGCCAATGCGCGAGGGCCGCTGCGTCACGAAGTGGCCGCCATACGAGACCGGCGTGCCGGCCGCCACCGTCCGCACCTGGGCGATCTCGGTGTGCCAGGAGAGGGCGGGCTGGAAGTCCGACGGCAACGGCGTATCGTCCGACGGTGGCAGCCCATACAGCGCGATGCCGGGCCGCACCAGGTCATAGCGCGCCGCCGGGAAGCGCAGGCAGGCCGCGCTGTTGGCCGCGTGAACCAGGGGCGGGCGCAAGCCCTGCGCCGTGACCTCGGCCAGGGCGCGCTCAAACCGCGCCAACTGGAGCCGGGCGAACGTTTCGTCCGGGCTGTCGGCCGTCGCCAGGTGGGTGTAAACACCCTCGACCCGCAGATAGGGCAACTCGGCCAACTGGGTCAGGAACGCTGGCGTCTCTGCCGGCGGCAGGCCCAGCCGGCCCATGCCCGTGTCCACCTTGACATGCACGGCGATCTCGCGCGAGAGTTCACAGCCCGCGTTGGACAAGGCGTAGGCCGTTTCCAGGTCGAAAACGGTACACGCCACATCCAGCAGGGCCGCCTCGCGCGCCTGCCAGGGCGTGGTGTAGCCGAGCGCCAGGATAGGCTCGTGGACCTCGGCGTCGCGCAAGATACACGCTTCACCCAACGTCGCCACGGCCAGCCACTCGGCCCCGTGCGCCAGCGCCACGCGCGCCACCCGGCTCGCCCCGTGCCCGTAGGCGTCCGCCTTGACGACCGCCATGAGCGGGACATCGGCGATGTCGCGCAACCGCCAGGTGTTGTGGGCAATCACGTCCAGGTCAATGCGGAGCCACGTCGGGCGGTCGGTGACACGCGCTGTTGAAAACATTCTCGTCTGTATCCAAATATCCATTGCCAGCGGTTGAAACCGCGCCTGAAGGGCCTTCTGCCGACCGTCCCACAGGGAGGCTTCGCACTCGGCCTACGCCGACGCAGTGTCCACGCAGGTGGACACTCGGCCGAAGGCCCATCAGCCCCGACTTCAGTCGGCGGTGACAGATTTCATCAGCAAACGCCTCAAACTCGCCAGCACCGCGTCGTTCTCCGGCGGCAGCCCGACGCTGATGCGCAGGTGGTCCTTCAAGCCGGGATAGCTGCTGACGTCCCGAATCAGGATGCCGTCGGCCAGCAGGTGCTGGAACACGGTGGGCGAACCGACGTCAAAGTAGGCCAGGATAAAGTTGGCCGCCGACGGGTAGGGGTGGACGCCCGGCAACTCAGCTAGCCCCGCGATGAGACGCTCGCGCTCGCGGCGGGCCGTCTGAATCGTCTCTTTGAAATAGTCGGGGTGGTCCAGCGCGACCAGCGTGGTCGTCTCGGACAGGATGTTGAGCGCGTAGGGCAGCCGCACCTTCATGATTTCCTGAATCAGCTCAGGCCGCGCCACGCAGTAGCCCACGCGCACGCCGGCCATCGCCAGCGCCTTGGAGAAGGTACGGAACAGAATGACGTTGTCGTACTCGCGGGCCAGGTGGACCAGGTCCTGGTCGTGGAACTCGCGGTAGGCCTCGTCCACCATGACCAGGCCGTCCACGTTCTCGACGACCTGGCGGATTTCGGCCCCGCTGTAGGCCGTGCCGGTCGGGTTGTTGGGCGTGCAGATGACGACGGCCCGCGCGCCAACCTCCCGCGCCAGCGCGGCCATCTCGTCCACCGGCAGAGCGAAGTTCGTCGCGGGCTGCATCAGTGGCGTGTGGACCGTCGCGCCCATGACCGTCGCCTGGAGCTTGTAGAGGGTAAACGTCGGCAGGGGCACGACCACGTGGTCGCCCCGCCCTACGACGGTCAGCAGCGTCATCTGGAGGATTTCGTTTGAGCCGTTGCCGACCATGACCCACTCATACGGCACGCCGGCGTGGTCGGCCAGCCGCTGGGTAATCTCGCGCAGGTAGAAGTCGGGGTAGCGCGCCCAGTCGTGCTGGCTGACGCGCCGCCAGACCTCGGCCTTGAGGTCGTCGGGGAAGCCGGCCGCGTTCTCGTTCATGTGCAGCCGGATGGGCGTGACGTGCGGCCGCAGATGGTACGCGCCTACGGCCTGGACTTCGGGTTTGGCGAAGCGGGCGGCCGACTGATGACTGATGACTGATGATTGATGATTGATGATTGATGATTGGTTGGTGGTAGTTGGTGGTTGACAGGTAGACACAGTGGGTTGCCTTCTCTAAGGAGCATACTCCTCAGTCTTTAGTCTTCGGTATCCAGTCCTCAATCTTCAGTCTTCAATCTTTAATCTTCTTCCCCCGGCCCGTGCTTCGCTCTAATCCTTGGTATCTCGGCTTCCGTCAGGGCCGCCTCGACGCGGGTGAGGCGGGGGGCGTCTGGCGGTAGGCCCACGCCCTGGGCCAGGGCCTCGGCCCGCGCCTGGATAAAGTCACGGTTCTGGAGGCCGTTCAACCAGGCCGGCGGGATACTCTTGACGCCATGCAGCGCCCCGCCCAGCGCCCCCACGAGCGCCCCGATGCCCGCCGTGTCGCCGCCCAGGTTCACCGCCGTCTGCACCGCGTCGCCCGTGTCGGGCTGACGGGCGAACAGCAAGAGGGCCGTCGTCAGCGAGGCCACGGTGAACGGCGACGTGGCCCGCACGTTCTTGTCACCCAGCGGCCGGCTAAAGCGCGTAATCTGCTCCAGGAGTGCGGTGGTGGACAGGGTCAGCCAGCCCTCGTAGCGGCCCAGGACCGTCGTGAGGTCTTTGACCGCGTCGGGCGGCAGGTTGGCCTCGGTCGCGGCGTAGTGCTTGCCGACCCAGCCCTGGTGGCTCTTGGCGAAGGCGACCACCTCGCGCAGGAATTGGGAAGGTTGGAAGCGGGCGGGCGACGGCAGGTTGACGAGGTGAATCAAGGCGTAGCCCATGACCAGCGCGCCCATGACGGCGCGCGGGTCGCGGTGCGTCAGCCAGGCGGAGCGGGCCACGTCCTCACGGAACTGGACCAGCCGCCGCTCGCGGCTCCAGAGCGCCAGCGGCGCGACGCGCACCGCCGGGTCGTTGGCCGCACTGAGCATGCCGGCCTGTTCCCAGGGCGTGCCGCGCGCCAGGAGGTCTACCGCCTCCCGAAAGCCCCGGCTCGTCCCGCGAAACGCGCCGTAAATCGGCCACTTGTGGTGGAGCATCTTGCTCATCTGGACGAAGCGCGCGGCCAGGCTCAGCGGGTCAAACTGGCCCTCCTCCAGCAGCACATCGAGCACGCACAGAGCCTGCTGCGCGCGCGCCGTATAGAGGCCGGGCGTCCGCCACAGGTCGGGGTAGTCGTGGACGCCGCCCAGGCGCTCCTGAATCTCGGCGGCGGTCCAGCCGACGACGGGCGCGCCGAGCGCGTCGCCGACGGCCAGACCGAGCAGGCAGCCGACGACCCGGTCGGTTTCGGAGGTGGGTTGTGGGTGGTGGGTAGTCATTCCGTAGTTCGTATTCCGTAGTTCGTAATGCCTATGTCGTCGTCAGCGCTCAGCCGTCAGCGCTCAGCTATCAGCCTGCCGCCTGCTGCCTACTGCCTGCCGCCTACTGCTTGCCGCCTGCTGCCTTCTGCCTTCTGCCTTCTATCCTGCGTCCTCCGTCCTCCGTCGTAAGGCCGCCGCGTGCGCCGTCAGCCCCTCGGCGTTCGCCAACTCGATGGCGGCCGGCGCGAGGGCGTTGTGGACGGCGAGGCCCGCGCCGAACACCGAAATGACCTTCAAGAAGTCACGTACATGGATAGGCGAGGCGAAGCGGGCCGTGCCGCTGGTCGGCATGATATGGCTGGGGCCGAAGATGTAGTCACCCAGCGCCTCAGACGACGCTTCGCCCACGAACACACCGCCCGCGTTGCGCACCCGCCCCACCAGGTCCCAGGCGTCGCGCGTCAGCAGGCACAGGTGCTCCGGCGCGAACTCGTTGGCGAGGGCCAACGCCTCGTCCACGTCCTGAACCAGCACAATCCCGCCGTTGGCCGCCAGCGATTGCCGGATGCCCTCGCGCCAGCGCAGGCCCTCCACCTGCGCCGCCACTTCGCGCTGCACCGCCTCGGCCACTGCCCGCGACGGCGTCAGCAGGATAGCCGTGCCCATGACGTGCTCGGACTGGGCGAGCAAGTCCGAGGCAGTCCAGGCCGGGTTGGCGCTCTCGTCGGCGATGAGCAGCGTCTCGGTCGGCCCGGGCAGGCTGGCGATGCCGACTGTACCAAAGACGGCCTTCTGGGCCAGGACGACAAACGGGTTGCCCGGCCCAACAATCTTATCCACGCGGGGTACGCTCGCCGTCCCGTAGGCCATCGCGCCCACCGCCTGTGCCCCGCCCAGCTTAAACACCCGCCGCACGCCCAGCAGCCGCGCCGCCGCCAGCGTGGTCGCGTCGGCCTGGCCTTCGTGGTTGGGCGGGGTGCAGACAATGATCTCATCCACGCCCGCCACCCGCGCCGGGACCGCCGCCATGATGAGCGACGAGGGCAGGGGCGCGCCGCCGGCTGGCACGTAGATGCCGACGCGCTCGATGGGCCGAATGATCTGGCCCCAGGCCTCGCCGGGCCGCCAGTCCATCCACGACCCCTTTGGCTCGCGCTGGTGGAAGGCATGGACACGGTCCATCGCGGTCTGGATCGCGTCGCGCACAGCGGTCGGCGTCGCCTGCCAGGCGGCTTCCATCTCGGCCTCGCTCACCGCCAGGCTGTCCAGTTCGACGCCGTCAATGCGCCGCGTATAGTCGAACAGAGCGGTGTCGCCCTGGGTCCTCACCTGGGCCAGAATGCGCTCCACCACCTGGGCCGGCGTGAGGTCCGCACCGAACAGGCGGCGGATGCCTTCTTGCAGGCGCGGCGAGACTTCGGCCTCGTCCACCGGCTTGCGCTGGAGAATCGTCGCCCGCGCCTCGGCCGCGTCTAGAATACGTATCACGCTCGTTGTTTCTGCTAGCATACGCTCTCTTGTCCATCAAGACCTGACAGGTTTTCAAAACCTGTCAGGTCTGACTCAACACCTTTTAGGAGCCAATCTGACTATAGGTAGTCGTCCCTTCGACCTCGCCCAGGAACTCCTGTAGGAGGGCAGGCACCGGCTCGCCGTACTCCGCGCGGCCCGCCTCGTCCAGGGAGGCGACCTGGCGGTGCCACGTGACCGCGCCATTGACTACCCCGACGAGGTAGGCCAGCCGCCGCGCCTCGTGTAGCTGGGCCAGGGGCGCGTAACGCGTCCACGGCTCCAGGTAGGCCGGCAGAAGTTCACCAAAGGCCTGCGCAGCCGCCGCCTCATCCCCCAGGCTCATCTCCAGGCTGACCAGCACGGTGCGCAGCGAGAAGAACGGATGCGAGATCACGGCGTCGCCCCAGTCGAAGAACACCGGGCGGCCGGCCGACCAGAAGACGTTGGCGTCGTGGAAGTCGCCGTGGTGGAGCGTTGCGGGCAAGCCAAAGGCGGCTAACTCCTGGCACAGGTCCGCGAAACGCGGCGTCAGGGCCTGTAAGCGGCGGTACTCGTCGGACGCGAGGCCGTTGGGCTGGTCAACGCGCAGCATGGCGGTGTCGGCCAGCAGGTCCGCGTAGAGCGCAGGCAGCCGCTCCAGTCGGCGGTCAGGCACGCCTAGTGCCAGCACGTCACCGACGCGGTCGGCCAACGCCATTTGCACGTCGGCATAGACTGCCAGGACGGCTGTCCAGCGGCTGGCATACTGGTCGGCGCGGATCAGGCTCCGCAGCGTCGCCCCGCCCTCGGGCAGGAGCAGCCAGCCTCGTGGGGCATCGGCGGCCAGGACGGGCAGCATGCAGTCGGGCCGCCACTGGGCCAGCGCCTGGGTGAGCGGTACTTCATGCGCTGCGCCTGGCCCAACCGCCTTGAAGTAGACCGCGCCCTTGTCCGTGGGGACGCGCAGGATGGTGGACCAGGGGCGGACATGGGGCTGCTCGATGGAGCCGACGACAGTTTGACCCAGCCGCGCCAACTCCATGTGGATCCAGTGATCGGCCTCATCCCGCCAGCCCGGTTGAGACCAGGGGATGGGCGTCATGTCAGCGTTACCTGGCGATGGATCGAGCCGGCGCGGGGCGACAGGGCATGCAGCGTGACCGTCGTGCCGGCCGGGGCGCGAACCACCCACTCCAGCCGCGCCCGGTTGTCCGTCGCCGAGCCGCCGTAGAGGGGTGAGTTTCTCATCTTGTTGCTGCGGCCCTGGAGTTGCCCCACCTCGGTCTTCCTCTCGCCCGCGACCAGCGCGACCCCCTCCGGTAGGTCCAGTTCGACGCGCACCGGCCGCACGGCCTTGCGTTCGTCGGCCTTCGCTGAGACCTGTGTCGGCAGGAAGCCGGTGTTCTCCAGGACGAGCAGCAGCTTGTAGGTATCCGGCCCAATCGGCTCGACCTGGAGGGTATGGACCGCCAGGCGCGGCGACATGCTGGCGTGGGCGACCACGAACAGGGCGTTCTTGTGAATCTCCTCTTCCAGGAACTTGAGGGGCGGGTTGCGCCAGGTCACAAAGGTGTCCCAGCCGCCGATCTCCACCGGCCCCAACTGGGGGTGCTCGAAGGGCCGCCAGCGCACAAAGCCCTCGCCGCCCAGGTTCGCGTCGTTCCAGGCCATAATCTTCAGGTCATCCTCGGGTGGGTGACCCCGCGACCAGTCAATAAACTTGCGGTCCTTGATGCCCGCCCGCCCCACAATATCCCACAACTCGATGGTGAAGGCAAACAGGCCAAAGTGGTCATACAGCCAGTCGTCAAACACCCCCTTGATGGTCTGGCGCGGGTGATACTTGAAGTCGTGGAAGACCGAGACGTTGGGGTAGCCCGTTAGCTCGGTGCCACGGTCTCCGATGATCTTAAACGTCCACAGGTCTTCGGGAATCATCTGGTCGTCGGGCCGCGTGCCGTAGGGGCGCAGGATGGCCCCGGCGTAGGTGTGGAAGGTGATGGCCCCGCAGATGTTGGGGTGGTCGGCGATCCACTGCACAATGGCACGAATCTCGACCTCGCTCGTGGGGTATGGACCGGCGCCGCTTTGGCCGCCTTCCGGCTCCCACTCGACGGGGAAGTTGCGGTTGAAGTCCAGCCCTTCCAGCGCCGGCGCGAGCTTGATGGTCAGGCCGTCGTAGTTGCGAATCAGGCCCTCGGGGAACAGGCGGTAGTACGTCCCGCCGAACTCGTCCGGCCCGCGCTTGATCATGACGCGGTCGTCCTGGTCGCTGACCTTCCACTCGCCGGTTGGATCCTGAAGGCGCATGGTCAGCACCCGGCCATCGCCGTCAATGTCGGAGGGGTACAGGCCGTCGCGCTCGTCGGGGTAGGGATAGGGCCGC
>CAZFUK010000191.1:0-8358 GCA_964522005.1 uncultured Anaerolineales bacterium
ACTCTAATGCGTCCTCAGCCCTGAACCGCCAACTGCGCGGCTTCATGGCGAAGTCCAGCATCACCCTGTTCGGCCTGATGCTGCTGTCGGTGTTTCTTATGCCGCTAGGGTACATGGTCGCCACGGCCTTCAAGGACGACACCGAACTATCGGCGCAGAACGCGCCGCTGTGGCCGGCCTCGGCCAAGACCTACACCTACCAGGGCCAGGAGTACCCGCTCTACTACGTGCCGACCGAGCAGGGCGTCAAGCAGCTTGCCCTGGTCGCGCCGCACCGCGAGGACAGCGACTTCGTGGACCCCGCCAACCCGGACGCCGGGCCGTTCAACTGGCAGGGGCGGTACCGCACCCTCAACCCGGTCTACAACTTCGCCCCCAAGTTCAAGAACTTCCCGGAAGCCTGGCAGCAGGTGCAGTTCGGTCTGCTGTTCCGCAACACCTTCCTGCTCGCCATCATCAGCACCATCGGCACCCTGCTGTCATGTATCGCCGTGGCCTATGGCTTCGCCCGCTTCGACATTCCGGGCAAGAACATCTTGTTCGTCATCCTGATCTCGACCATCGTCCTGCCCGCTCAGGTCACCATCATCCCGCTGTTCATCTTCTTCACCAAGATTGGCTGGACGGGCACCTGGCTGCCGCTGCTGGTGCCGGCCTTCTTCGCCAACGCCTACGACGTGTTCCTGCTGCGCCAGTACTTCCTGACCATCCCGCGCCAGTTGGACGAGGCAGCCATGATTGACGGCGCCAGCCCGCTACGCATCCTGTGGTCGGTCATCATCCCGCAGGCCATCCCGGCCATCACGGCGGTGACGCTGTTCCACTTCTTCTTTGTCTGGAACGACTACTTCTCGCCCCTGGTCTACCTGGTCGGCAAGGAAGACCTGTATCCCATCTCCGTCGGCCTGGGCAAGCTCGTCGGCACCTTCTCGCGCTTCCCCGGCCTGGCGATGGCGTCGGCCCTCATGGCGATTGCCCTACCCGTGGTCATCTTCTTCCTCGCCCAGCGCCAGTTCATGCAGGGCGTGGTGATCACCGGCGTGGAGAAGTAATGCGAAAGACCTGACAGGTCGTCCGCATCAACCAGACCTGACAGGTTTTTAGAAACCTGTCAGGTCTAGCCCGCCCCTCAAATCCTATGTCTCAACGACTTGTTCTCCTCGCGCTGGTCCTGGCCCTTGTGCTCGTCGCCTGCCAGGGCCAGCCGCCCACCCCACCGACGCCCGCGCCCTCGACCGTCACGCCCACCCCCACCCCACCGCCCGGCGTCGTCGTAGACGCGGGCCGCAGCCTGGGCCGGGCGAGCCGGCTGGCCCTGGGCACGAACCACGGCCCCTGGGCGGGCGTCTCGCCCGACGTCCTGCCGCTGTTCGACCAGTCCGGGCTGACGGTGATTCGCTGGCCCGGTGGCAACTGGGGCGACGAGAACGACATGACGCCGCAGCAGGTGGATGAGTTCATCGCCCTGGCGCGGCGGGTCAAGGCGGAGCCGCTCATCAGCGTGCGCCTGCGCGGCGGCACGCCCGAACTGGCGGCGGCCATCGTGGACTACAGCCTGCGCAAAGAGTATCAGGTCCACTACTGGTCCATCGGCAACGAGCCGAGCCTGTACGCGCCGGCCGACCCGCGCTGGGACACCGAGTTCTACAACGCGGAGTGGCGGCGCTTCGCCCAGGCCATGAAGGCCCGCGACCCCAGCATCAAGCTGGTCGGGCCGGACACGCACCAGTTTACGGGCGAGCCTGGGGTAGACCCCAAGGACGCCCAGGGCCGCGACTGGCTGCGCGAGTTCCTCAAGGCCAACGGCGACCTGGTGGACATTGTCGCCGTCCACCGCTACCCCTTCCCGGTCCAGCAGGGCGCGGGCGCGGCCACCCTCGACCAACTCCTGGCCGACCCGCCGGCCTGGGACAGCCTGGTGACCAACCTGCGCGCCGCCGTCAAGGCGAGCGCCGGCCGCGACCTGCCCATCGCCGTCACCGAGTTCAACTCCCACTGGACCGGCGCGACGGGCGGTGAGACCGGCACCGACACGTTCAACAACGCCCTGTGGCTGGGCGACGTGCTGGCGCGGCTGGTGCGGGGCCGCGTGGACATGGTGAACCAGTTTAGCCTGTCATCGAGCGGAGGAGTGGGCGGCTTCGGGCTGCTCAGCCGCTTCGAGGCCCGCCCCTCGTACTACGTCTATCAGATGCTCAAGGGCTTCGGCACGGACCTGGTCGCAGCCGAGACCGACACTCCTCGCCTGTACGCCTACGCGGGTCTCAAGGGCGACAGCCTGACGGTCCTGGTCAACAACCTGTCCGCCGGCGCCGTCACTCGCCCGGTCACCGCCCTAGGCTTCCAGCCCAGCGGCCCGGCCCACGCGGTCCTGTTCGACAAGGACCATCCGGCCCAGGCCCAGCCGGACGTGGCCGACCTCAAGGCTGTCACCTTCCCCGCCTATTCCATGACCCTGCTCACTCTGCCCGGAAAGGTCACGACCATGCTCGCCCCCGCCCCCACCGACACCGCTCGCGTTCAGACCACCATCCCCGCCGCCGCCTGGTCACGCCCCCTCGGCCAGCCCTACCCTGAAGCTGGCAAGTCCCGTGTTGAGTACAAGATCGTGGACGACGGCCCGTGGGGCGGCGTACCCCTGGGCGGGCTGGGCGCGGGGTCCATTGGCCGCACCCCGCGCGGCGACTTCGCCCGCTGGCACTTGGACCTGGGCAAGCACACGTTCCAGCCCCTCCCCGCCAACCAGTTCTCCGTGTTCGTCCAGCAGGGCGGCCAGACGCAGGCGCATGTCCTATCCACCCTCCGCCCGGACAGCCTCAAGGACTGGACCTGGGACTGGCCTGTCGGCGCGGGCACGTACTACGGCCTGTTCCCCAAAGCGTGGTACGTCTACGACTGGGACCGCGTCCCGGTCAAGCTGGTCCAGAAGCAATTCTCGCCCGTCATCCCCGGTAACTACCGCGAGAGCAGCTATCCCGTCGGCCTGTTCGAGTGGACGCTCCAGAACCCCACCGACAAGCCCATGACCGTCAGCGTCATGTTCTCCTGGCAGAACATGGTCGGCCGTGAGTGGGGCCGCGACCTCCAGGGCGGCAACCTCAATCAGGCGTTTAAGCGGGACGGCCTGATCGGGCTGGTGATGACCCGCGAGGGTGACGCGGTCAAGGACGAGTGGGACGGCCAGTTCGCCCTGGTCACGCCCGACCAGCCCGGCGTGGTCGTCACCTACCAGTCGCGCTTCCCCCTCACCGACGCCAGTGGCGTGTGGGCGGACTTCGCGGCGTCGGGGCGGCTGCGCAACGTGGACGACGCGACGCCGGCCGGGCGGGGGGAGATTCTGGTCGGCGCGCTGGCGGTTCAGGTAGACCTGGCGCCCGGCGAGACGCGGGCGGTTCCCTTCGCCCTGGCCTGGGATTTCCCCATCACCCAGTTTGGCGCGGGGACGCAGTGGTACAAGCGGTACACCAAGTTCTACGGCGTAACGGGGCGCACCGCCTGGGCCATCGCCGCCGACGCGCTCAAGAACCGTGACGCCTGGGAAGCCGAGATTGACGCCTGGCAGCGCCCCATCCTCCAGGACCCGGCGCGCCCAGACTGGTACAAGACGGCGCTGTTCAATGAACTCTACTACCTGGTGGACGGTGGGACGGTGTGGGAGAGTGGCCGCGTGGACGGCGGCGCGGGACCGGCGACGCGGGGGACGCCCCGCGAGGTCGGCCACTTCGCCTTCATGGAGTGCTTCGACTACCCGTTCTACAATACCTTCGACGTGAACTTCTACGCCTCGTATGCCCTGGCGCTGCTGTGGCCCGAACTGGAGCAGAGCATCATCCGCGACTTCGCCGCTACGGTCCCCCAGAGCGATCCGACCCTCCGCACCGTGGAGTGGAGCAAGCAGCAAGCGCCGCGCAAGACGGCCGGCGCGCTGCCCCACGACCTGGGCATGCCGGCCGAGGACCCCTTCCTCAAGCCCAATGCCTACAACTTCCAGGACATCAACGTCTGGAAGGACCTCAACAGCAAGTTCGTCCTCCAGGTCTGGCGCGACTACGTCATGACCGGGGACCAGACGCTGGTGCGGGATACCTGGCGCGACGTGGTCCAGGCCCTCGACTACCTCCACACCTTCGACCGCGACGGCGACGGCCTGCCCGACCACGAGGGGCTGCCCGACCAGACCTACGACACCTGGCCCATGAACGGCGTCAGCGCCTACGCGGGCAGCCTGTGGCTGGCGTCGCTGGAAGCGGCGGTGGAGATGGGCAAGCTGGTGGGCGACACCGAGGCTCCTGCCCGCTACGCAGCGTGGCTGGCGGCGGGCAAGCGGTCCTTTGAGACGAAGCTCTGGAACGGGCGCTACTACCTGTACGACTCCAGCGGCGGCCCGCACTCCGACAGCGTCATGGCCGACCAACTGGCCGGCCAGTGGTACGCCGACGCCACCGGCCTGCCGCCCATCGCGCCGGCCGACCATGTGGCCTCCGCGCTCAAGACGATATTTAGCCTGAATGTGAAGCGCTTTGGCGATGGCGACATGGGCGCGGTCAACGGCATGCGGCCCGACGGGACGATTGACACGTCCAGCGAGCAGTCGCAGGAGGCCTGGGGCGGCACGGTCTACGCGCTGGCCGCCTTCATGCTCCACCGTGGCTTGCGCGACGAGGCCTGGGCCACGGCGCACGGCGTCTACAACGTCACGTACCACCGGGGCTACTGGTTCCGCACGCCGGAAGCCTACGATGTCCACAACAACTTCCGCGCCAGCCTCTATATGCGTCCGCTGAGCATCTGGGCGATGGAGCATGCGCTCAAGAAGACGAAAGACTGAAGTTTGTGCTATAATAGAGAGGCGCAGGTCACGCACTTGCCAGGTACGATTTCCCCTCGGTACCGAGACGCGAATACCGCTACTAAGGAGACGCTCTGTGAGTACGCCTGTTACACTCAAAGCCGTCGGTCAACGCATCCCACTGGCGGATGGTCTGGAGAAAGTCACCGGCAAGGCCAAATTCGCCGCCGACGTGACCTTCCCCGGCCTGCTCTACGCCCGCCCCATTCTCAGCCCCTACGCCCACGCCCGCATCACCGGCATTGACAAAGGCGCGGCCCTCCAGGTCCCCGGCGTCGTCGCCGTCATCACCGCCGACGACCTGCCGGTCAAGCGCCCGGCGTCGAGCCGCAACAGCGCGCTCCTTGCCCGCGACCGCGTCCTGTTCCGAGGCCAGCCCGTGGCCGTGGTGCTGGGCGAGACGGAAGCTGCCGCCCAGGACGGCGTGGAGGCGGTGATGATTGACTACGACCCGCTGCCCACCGTGGTGGACCCGGTCGAAGCCATGCGGGACGACTCACCCTCGATCTGGCCTAACGGCCTGCCTAAGGGCGACTCGATGGCCGATGCGCACGCCGGCGCGGCCGCCGAGCAGGGCGAGACCGAGCGCCAGGGGAACGTGGTCAATACCGTCCACTATAAGCATGGTGATATCGCGGCGGGCTTCGCCCAGGCTGACGTGGTCATCGAGCGGACCTACCGCACCGGCATCGTCCACCAGGCCTACCTGGAGCCGTATGCCGCCGTCGTCACCCACGACGCCCTGTCCGGCCAACTGACCATTTACACCACCACCCAGGGCCAGTTCGGCGTCCGCGACGAGGTCGCCAAGCTGCTCGGCCTGGACCGGGGCAAGGTGCGCGTGGTGCCCATGAAGGTCGGCGGCGGCTTCGGCGCCAAGTACGGCGTCATCGAGCCGCTGGTGGCCGCCTGCGCCATTGTCAGCAAGCGCCCGGTCAAGATGGTCCTCAGCCGCACCGAGGACTTCCTCTCGACCACCCCCACCCCGGCCACGGTGTTTGAACTCAAGACCGGGGCCAAGAAGGACGGCACCCTCACCGCCATCCAGGGCCGCGTGGTGGTGGACACCGGGGCGTTCCCCTTCGGCCTGCACGGCATCATCGCCATCCTGCTGGGCGGCTACTACAAGTTCGGCAGCATGGACATTGAGGCCTTCGAGGTCGTCACCAACAAGCCGGCCATTGGCGCCTACCGCGCGCCCGGCTCGCCCCAGGCCACCTTTGCCATCGAATCGCAGATGAACGAGATGGCCGAGGCTCTCGGGCTGGACCCGCTCCAGTTGCGCCTCCAGAACGCTGTCGAGACGGGCGACATGATGCCCAACGGCCACCCCTGGCCGCACATCGGCCTCAAGCTGGTGCTGGAGCAGGTGGCGCAGCACCCCTTGTGGGCTAACCGGGGGCAGGCGGCCAACGGCCAGCGGCGCGGCGTCGGCTTCGCGGTGGGCGGCTGGCCCGGCGGCACCTCACCTGCGTCGGCCGTGTGCCGCCCCGACTCGGATGGCATGGTCAACATCCACATCGGCTCGGTGGACATCAGCGGCTCGAACAACGCCATGATCGCCATCGCGGCTGAGATTCTGGGCGTGGAGCCGGGCAAGGTGCGCATTATCTCCGGCGACACGGAGAGCGGCCCCTACGCGCCCGCCAGCGGCGGCAGCCAGATTACCTACACCGTGGGCGCGGCGGTCAAGCGCGCGGCCGAGGAGGCCCGCAAGCAGTTGCTGGAAGCGGCGGCCGACCTGTTCGAGGCCAGCGTGGACGACCTGGAGTTGCGCGACGGCCAGGTATCGGTCAAGGGTGTACCGGACAAGCAAATGCCCATCGGCCAGGTGGCCGGCCGCGCCATGAGCGGCCGCACCCGCACTCCCCCGATTCTGGGCCAGGGCGGCTCGTCCATCAAGGACCAGGCTCCCGGCTTCGCTGCGCACATCGTGGAAGTCGCCATTGACGACGCCACAGGCCGGTTGACGCTCAGCCGCGACGTGGTGGTTCAGGACGTAGGCCGCGCCATCAACCCCCTGATTGTCGAGGGCCAGATCCACGGCGGGGCGAGCCAGAGCCTGGGCTACGGGTTCCTGGAAGAGATGCGCTACGACGAGGGCGGCCAGCTCCTGAGCGCCAGCTTCATGGACTACGCCATGCCCCTGGCGCACAACATGCCCGACATCGAGGTGGTCATGGTCGAGAACCCGACGCCCGACGGCCCGTTTGGGGCGCGCGGCATCGGCGAGCCGCCCATCATCGCCGCGCCGGCCGCCATCGCCAACGCCGTCAAGGCGGCGACGGGCGTCCGCATCACCGACCTGCCCATCACCGCCGAGAAGCTGCACCAGGCGCTGCACAACGGCCACTAGGGCCGAGGGTCAGCGCGGCCCAGACACCGACTGCTTTCGCCCCACGACCCTAAAAACGCCGTGGGGTTTTCTTGTGCGCGGCGGCGACCAGGCGGTAGCGGCGGACCAGGTCCACGGCCAGCCCGGCGACAAATAGCAGGCCGCCCAGCACCAGGACCAGGTAACCCGGGTCGTCGGGCTTGTCTATGCCCGAGTGGGGCAGGCGCGGCGTCGCCTGGGGAGTGACGCGCGGCGCCGTCGTGCCCGACGGCTGGGTGGGCGTCGTGGCGGGACGCGTGGCAGTTCCGACGGGGGTCCCAGTGGCGGCGGGCGTCCCGGTCGCCTGGGGCTGCGTCGGGACGAAGACCAGAATCATGTCCTGCTCGCGTCCGGGGGCGTCCAGGAAGAGGCCCTGCGGCAGGCTAAGGGTGAGCGGGGCGGTGCCCGGATTGCGGACGACAATCTCGCCCGTCGCCAGCCAGGGCTGGGCCGTGTCGGGCAGGCCGTCCTGGACGGGCGTCCACTTCTGATAGCCGACCTGGACCGTATTGGCCTGAATCGCGTCGAGCAGGCTGGGACCCGTGCCCGGCGGCGGGGGCGGGGCCTGCCCGGCGTTGTTGAAGATTTCCTCGGCGCGCGCCCGCATGTAGGTGTTCACCCACTGCCCGGTCTGCGCCCGCCATAGGGCAAGCTGGACTTGGTAGGGGTCGCTGTCCACGTAGCCCTTGCTCAGGGCGTAGCGCACAATCTGGACATACTTCGGGTCGGCCAGCCCGACGAGGGGGGGGAAGTCGCGCGGGAAGGGCATGGTGTACTGGATGCACAGGGCCTTGACGGTGAGGACGACTTGCTGGCCCGGCGGGACCGTGATGGGCGGCAGGTCCACGCCGTTGGTCTGGGCGGCCAGGGGGGTGGCGGCCAGCAGGGTCAGCAGCAGGCAGGCGAGGGCGACAACGACGGCAAGCCAGCGGGCTGGCGCGGGACGTCCGAGCATAGGGCGCTCCTTGGGGCGTTAGCAGGGTGAAACAGCCTGTCCGTCGCCATTATAGCAAGCTTTGCCGTGGCTGTCTATATCGCGCGAGGCTGGAGAACCTCACCCCCCTGCCCCCTCTCCTGGCAAGAGAGGGGGTGTGGCAGCGGGGGAGTCTCCCCTCCCTTTTTAGGGGAGGGGCCG
>CAZFUK010000191.1:8368-8976 GCA_964522005.1 uncultured Anaerolineales bacterium
CATACTAGAAGCCCAGATGACAAGTTCTCGACTTCCCCAAGAAGACGTATAGCCTGAGAAACTGCCATGCCGACCATTGACCGTAAGGGACTGCTCGACCACCTCGACTCGCATTTCAGCCGGGATGATGTCAAGGAGCTTGTCTTTGACCTCGACCTGGACTGGGACAATGTCGGTGGCGAAGCCAGCCCCAAACGCGACCAGATCCGCAACCTCATTCTGCATTTTGAGCGCCGCCGTGAGGTGGACCGCCTCATTGAGGCTGTCGTTCACCAGCGCCCCGATGCCCTCAGCCCTGACACCGTCTATCGCCAGGTCGAGCTGACGCCGGGCGACTCGCATGCCCATCCGTCGCGTGACGAGGTCCGCGAACGGCGCAATCAGATGGTCGTGCTGGAGAAAGTCAGGGCGTTCTGGGTCAAAGGCTTCCTCGAAAACTCGTTGCATGGGGCGGCGCTCCTGGCCTTGGGCCTGGAACAGCGTCCCGAGGCCGTCACCCACCCCTGGGATATGCTGGTCCAGCCGCCGAACCAGCCCGCTCACCCCTTCCCGCCCGACCATCGCATCACCGATGTCCAGGTCGATGCGGTGCTCGGGTACCCCGAGGC
>CAZFUK010000192.1:0-8945 GCA_964522005.1 uncultured Anaerolineales bacterium
CGGGGCGCGTATGCCATCGCCGACGAGCACCTGGCCGACGCCATCGAGGAACTCGTCCACCGCCGCGCCATCACCGCTGACTAGAGGGCAGTAGTCTGTAGTCAGTAGTCAGTAGTCGGTAGTCGGTAGTCAGACGACTTGCCACCGCCGACGGCATCCCATCACGCATTACGCATCACGCATTACGCATCACGCATTACGCATCACGCCTCAGGAGTCCCTATGCCGACCGCCATCGAAGTCTGGTCCGACTTCGTCTGACCCTACTGCTTTCTGGTAGCCTCCAGTCTGGACCGGCTTCAGCAAGAACACCCGATTGAGCTAAGCTGGCGCGCCTTCGAGTTGCGCCCGCCTGGCTCGCCCCCTATGCCGCCCGAATTCCTGGCCTACGTCAAGCAGGCCCAGCCCCAGTTCATCGCCCGCGCCCGCCGCGACTATGGGCTGGACGTTCACCCCGGCCCCTTTGGCGTCAACAGCCGCCCGGCCCTGATGGGCGAGCAGTACGCCCAGAGCCAGGGGGTGGGTGAGGCGTACCACGCGGCGGTCATGGATGCCTACTGGATGAAGGGCCAGAACATCGAGGACGCCGACCTCCTGGCCGACCTGGCCGCCTCCGTCGGCCTCGACCGCCAGGGCTTCCTGGCCGCACTCCAGGCCCCGCAGTACGAGGCAGCGGTGGAGGAGGATGTCGCCCAGGCCCACGCCTTCGGCCTGACGGGCGTGCCGGCCCTGGTCTTCAACAACAAGTACCTGGTCGTCGGCGCGCAGCCCTACGCCGTCCTCCAGCGCGTCGTCCAACGCTGCGAGCAAGAGCCGGCGGACGATGAGTAAGTTACTTAGTATGCGCGAGGCGGTGGCCCGCTATGTCGAAGACGGCATGGCGGTCGCCATCGAGGGCTTCACCGCGTTTATCTGCTTCGCCGCCGGCCACGAGATTATCCGCCAGCGCCGCCGCGACCTGACGCTGATTCGCATGACGCCTGACCTGGTCTACGACCAGATGATCGCGGCGGGCGTGGCGCGCAAGCTCGTCTTCAGCTACCTGGGCAACCCCGGTGTCGGCGCGCTGCACGCGGTCCGGCGCGCCGTCGAGCAGGGCATCCCCGCCCCGCTGGAGCTTGAAGAGTACTCGCACTTCGGCATGGTGGGCCGCTACGTCGCGGGCGCGACCGGCCTGCCCTTCTACCCGCTGCGGAGCTACGTGGGCACCGACCTGCCCCGCGTCAACGAGCGAATTCAGTTCGTGCCCGACCCCTACGGCGGGGAGCCGGTCGCCGTCGTGCCGCCGCTACGGCCTGATGTCGCCATCATCCACGCCCAGCGCGCCGACCCCCAGGGCAACACCCACCTGTGGGGCTTGCTCGGCGTCCAGAAGGAAGCGGCCTTCGCGGCGCGGCGGCGCATCGTGGTGGTCGAAGAGGTCGTGGACGAGGCGGTCATCCGCGCCGACCCGAACCGCACACTGATTCCGGGCCTGATTGTGGATGCCGTGGTCCATGAACCTTACGGCGCGCACCCGTCCTACGTCCAGGGCTACTACGATCGCGACAACGGGTTCTACCTGGCCTGGGACGGGATTTCGCGCGACGCGGCGCAGACCCAGGCGTGGCTAGACGAGTGGGTCTACGGCGTCCCCGACCGCGCCGCCTACCTGCGCAAGCTCGGCGTCGAGGCGCTGCAACGTCTTCAGCCAGGAGACGCTCCTTCCGGTTCCATCAACTACGGTGAATACCATTGAACTATACCCCCTCTGAAATGATGATTGTGGCGGCGGCGCGGGCGCTAGCCGGGACCCGGACGGTGTTTGTCGGCGTGGGCCTGCCCAACATCGCCTGTAACCTGGCGCGGCATACCGTCGCGCCCGCCCTGGAACTGATCTACGAGGCCGGCGTCTATGGCGCGCAGCCGGCCCGCCTGCCCCTGTCCATTGGCGACCCCACCCTGGTGAGCGGGGCCACCGCCGTCGTCTCCATGGCGGACCTGTTCGGCCTCTACCTCCAGGGCGGGCTGGTCGAAGTCGCGCTGCTCGGCGGGGCGCAGGTGGACCGCTTCGGCAACCTCAACACCACCGTCATCGGGGCCTACGACGCGCCCAGCGTCCGCTTGCCCGGTAGCGGCGGCGCGTGCGAGATCGCGACCCACGCCCGCCGGCTGTTCTACATTATGCGCCTGAGCCGGCGCGCCTTTGTCGAGCGGCTGGACTTCGTCACCAGCCCTGGCCACCTGGACGGCGGCGACGCCCGGTCCCGCCTCGGCCTACCGGGCGCCGGACCCGAACTCGTCATCACCGACAAGGCCATGTTCAACTTCGACAACCCCGCCCGCGAGATGCAACTCGCCGCGCTGCACCCTGGCGTCACGGCCGAGAGTGTCCAGGCCGAGGTAGGCTGGCCGCTCCGCGTGGCCGCCAACGTGGCGACCACCCCGCCGCCCACCGAAGACGAGCTACACCTGGTCCGCGACGTGCTAGACCCCCACGGGATGTATCGGTAGCAACAGGGGAACGGTAGGAAGACTGGGAAGGGTAGGAAGAATAGGGGGGGTAGGAAGAGGGGATAGGCATGGACCTCCTCGGCGTGCACCACGTCAGCGCACTCAGCGCCCATATCGAGCGCAGCGACGACTTCTATACTCGCGTCCTCGGCCTGCGTCGGGTGGTCAAGACGGTCAACCAGGACGACCCCCGCATGTACCACCTGTTCTATGGCGACGGAGTGGGAAGCCCAGGCTCGGACATGACGGTGTTCGACCTGCACGGGGCGGTGCGCGAGACGCGGGGCAACAACAGCATCTCGCTGACGACCTTTCGGGTGAACGGCGCAGCGGCCCTCGCCTACTGGGCCGCCCGGCTCGAAGCCCACGGCGTAGCCCACCAGGGGCCAGCGGCCCGCGACGGGCGGCCCGTCCTCGACTTTGAGGACCCGGAGGGCACGGGCCTCTCGCTGGTGGACGACGGCGGCCTGGGCGACGCCCATCCGTGGGCCGCCAGCCCAGTTCCGGCTGAGCATCAGCTCCGTGGCCTGGGCTACACGGTCATCACCGTCCCATCTCTAGAGCCGACCGACCGTTTCCTGACCGAGGCGCTCGGGCTGCGCCACGCCCACACCTATCCCCTGACCGCGACGCCTCAGTATGAGGCGCACGTCTACACGATGAGCGACGGCGGCCCACAGGCCGAAGTCCACGTCATCGTGCGCGACGATCTGCCCCGCGCCCGTTATGGGGCGGGCGGCGTCCACCACGTGGCGTTGCGCGTTCCGACGGGTCAGCCCATTGCCGCGTGGCCGCAGCGGCTGAACAGCCTGGGCTATCGCAACAGCGGCGTGGTGGACCGCCACTACTTCCGGTCGGTCTACGTCCGCGAGCCGAACGGCGTACTGTTTGAACTGGCGACCGACGACCCGGGCTTCAGCGTGGACGGCCCGCTGGATGGCGAGCGGCTGTCGCTGCCGCCGTTCCTCGAACCGCGTCGGGCCGAGATTGAGGCGCGGCTGCGGCCCCTGCCGACGCAAAGAGACCTGACAGGTTTTCAAAACCTGTCAGGTCTGGGAAGATGACGAAGAGAGGATTAGCATGGAACTGCTTGGCATTCACCACCTGACCGCGATTTCGGCGCGTATCCGCGACAACCACCGTTTCTACACCCAGACGCTCGGCATGCGCCTGGTCAAACGCTCGGTCAACCAGGACGACGTGAGCGCCTACCATCTGTTCTACGCCGACGCCCAGGGTAGCCCCGGCACCGACCTGACCTTCTTCGACTGGCCGGTGCCGTCGGAGGGGCGCGGCACGCGCTCCATCGTCCGCACCGCCCTCCGCGTGGCGGGCCAGGATACGCTGGACTGGTGGGCAGGACGGCTGCGCGAGGCCGGGGCGAAGGCGGACCCGGTGGCCGAACGCGACGGCCGGGGGACGCTGGACTTCGAGGACCCAGAGGGCCAGCGGCTGTCCCTGGTGGACGATGGCGGCGCGGGCGAGGCGCATCCGTGGGAGCGCAGCCCCGTGCCGGCTGAACGCCAGGTGCGTGGGCTGGGACCGATCATGCTCAGTGTGCCGGTCCTGGAGCCGACAGACGCCGTACTCCAGCAGGTCCTCTTCATGCGCCCAACGCGCCACTACCCCCACCCGGACCAGCCGGGGCACACCGTCCATGTCTATGAGATGGGACCAGGGGGCGCGGCGGCGGAGTTACACGTCGCCGTGCAGCCGGGCTTGCGGCCGGCCCAGCAGGGGGCGGGCGGGGTCCACCATGTCGCTTTCCGCAGCCGCGACGCCGACTATGACGCCTGGGCCGACCGCTTGAACAGCCTGCGCGTGCGCAACAGCGGCAAGGTGGACCGCTACTGGTTCCGCAGCCTCTACTTCCGCGAGCCGAACGGCATTCTGTTCGAGATTGCCACCGACGGACCGGGCTTCGCCGTGGACGAGGACCCGGCCACGCTGGGAGAGAAGGTGGTCCTGCCGCCCTTCCTGGAGCCGCACCGCGACGCCATCGTCTCCCGCCTCAAACCGATTGACGATTAAGGCGTCTTGACAGGCCGGGCGTGGCCGGCTAGACTTGGGTTAGTGCAACGCCGTGGATTGAGGGAGTGTCAGCGAGAGGATTGACTGTCATGCGATACGATGCTGAGGCCGCCATCGAACGCGCCGTCCATACCATTGAAGCGTCGCGGCTCCTGGCGACCCGCGCCATGGACATCGCCCACGCCTGCCGCGAGGCGACCACCGACGATGTGGTCGTCGCCGTGGTGGACGCCGACATGAGCTTCGGCGGGGCGTGGATCATCCCTAGCCAGAACATTATGCCCTGGGAGGACCGGCTCGAAGACGGCGCCTGGTCGCTCCTGTTCGCCCCGCGAACGAAGGTCGAGGAAGTCGTGGCCCAGTGCGCCAACCTGGAGGAGATGGCGCGGCGGCGCTGGGCGATGCTCAAACGCTGGCAAAGCCGCCCGGCCCTGGGATAAACGTCAACCAGACCTGACAGGTTTTCAAAACCTGTCAGGTCTACGAGGCCGCTATGTCTACGCCCCCCGTCACGCCCATCCACCAGGCCCAGCCCGTACTCCACACGGGCGCCCCCCTCGACCGCGCCCAGGCCGCCGTGATTCTGGTCCACGGGCGGGGCGCGTCGGCGCGTGAGATTCTCACCCTCGTGCCCGAGTTTGACCAGGCGGGCTTCGCCTACCTCGCCCCCCAGGCGGCGGGCCATACCTGGTATCCCCTGTCCTTCCTCAGCCCCATCGCCCGCAATGAACCCTACCTGTCGTCGGCGCTGGCCCGCCTCGACGAGGTGGTGAACCAGGTCGTCCAGGCGGGTATTCCCCCGCAGCGCGTGGTCTTGCTCGGCTTCTCGCAGGGCGCGTGCCTCTCGGCCGAGTACGTCGCCCGCCACGCCCGGCGCTACGGCGGACTCGCCGTGCTCAGCGGCGGTCTCATCGGCCCCGACGGCGCCCCGCGCGACTACCCCGGCGCGCTGGACGGCACGCCCATCTTCCTGGGTTGCTCCGACGTGGACTTCCACATCCCCAAGGAGCGCGTCCTGGAGTCGGCCGACGTGTTCCGCCGCCTCGGCGGCGAGGTCACCGCGCGGCTCTACCCCGGCCTGGGCCACACCGTCAACCAGGATGAGATTGACGCAGTGCGGGCGATAATGACCACGGTGCTAAATGGGGGAACGGACAGCCCAAGCCCGAAGAGGATGGAGTAAATGGCAACCTCAAGAGCGGTAGCTCCCGCGCCCGCCAGTGGCGAGCAACGGCTCACGATGAGCTACGAGGAATTCCTGGCCTGGGCCGACGAGGATGTACATGCCGAGTGGGTCAATGGGGAGGTCATCGTTTTTATGCCGTCAAAGACACGGCACCAACTCGTCGCCTGGTTCCTGAGCAGTCTCCTCGGCCTGTACGTTGACTTTTTCCGCCTCGGCCGTGTCCTCACCGCGCCCTTTGAGATGAAGGTCAGTTCGGGAGGGTCGGCCCGCGAGCCTGACATCCTCTTTGTCGCCACCTCGAACCTGGCCCGCCTGACCGACCGCCGGCTCGTCGGACCCGCCGACCTGATCATCGAACTCGTGTCCGAGGAGAGCGTCAAGCGCGATAATGAGGAGAAGCGCGCCGAGTACGAGGCGGCCGGGGTGCGGGAATACTGGTCCATTGACACGCGTCCGCGCCACCCGCGTGCCCGGTTCTGGACCCTCGACCCGGCGAAACACTATGTTGAAGTCAAGACCGACGCCGAGGGAGTGTATCGCTCGACCGTCGTGCCGGGCTTCTGGCTGCGGGCGGAGTGGCTGTGGCAGGAGCCGCTGCCTGAGCTTCAGCAGACCTTCGGCGCGGTCGCGGGCTTCCCGCCTGCTGTGGTGGAGGAACTGCGCAAGCTGGCCGAGCGTGGCCCCCAAGGGCAATAGCACCTAAGGGCCAGCCATGCGCCGCGTCCACGTCGTCGGCATCACAGGCTCCGGCAAGACCACGCTCGCCCGGATGTTGGCCTCTCGTCTCCACGTGCCCCATATTGAGCTAGACGCGCTCCACTGGGAGCCAGGCTGGACCGAGCCTGATCTGGTCGTTTTCCGCGCTCGCGTCGAGCAGGCCCTTCAGGCCGACGGCTGGGTCGTGGACGGCAACTACAACAAGGTGCGCGACATACTCTGGAAGCGCGCCGACACGCTCGTCTGGCTGGACTATCCCATGCCGCTCATCCTCTGGCGGCTCTTCTGGCGGACCCTGCGGCGTGCGCTGAGTCGGGAACTTCTCTGGAACACCAACCGCGAGAGCCTACGCACCGCCTTCTTCAGCCGCCAGTCGCTCTTCGTCTGGGCCTTCACCTCGCGCCGCAGCCTGCGGGAGCGCTATAGCCAACCCCTGCCGCCCGAGTACCCCCACCTCCACAAGGTCCACCTGCGCTCGCCCCGCGAAACCGACGCCTGGTTGCGCCGCCTGTAGGGCTGACCTTGCGAGCCGCCCGACTACCAGCGCGATGACAAAATCTGCAACAGCGTCAGGGCCAGCGGGATGACCAGGGTGGCCGCCAGTTGCCCGACAATCGTCACATCATACGGCCAGGTTGGCGCCGCCATGACGCGGGCCTCGGCCGCCAACAAGTTCGCCAGCGTTTGCGCCCGTTCCCTGTGCTCCGCCTCCGACGCCGTCTTGAGCCGCTCATATGCCACCCGCACCATGGTCTGGATGATCTCCAGCTCACGCACCTTCGCGGCCAACATCTGAGTGTGCAGGTTATGCAGCGGCAGGAAAAAAGAGAGTGCGCCGGCGAGGAGGAAGACGGCATAGAGATAGGACGCCACGGGCGACAGGTCGAAGCCCCAGAAGACAATCATCAGCAAGGTTACCAGGGCGATGGGCGCGCTGAGACGTAAACTTAGTGTCGCCAGGGGTCTCAGGTCATCCGAGTCGAAAATGTCAATGGTCAGAGGGAGGACCTGGACCCGAATGATCGCCCTGACCCCCCGCCAGACCGTACCGAGCCACGTGGACGACAGCCAGGCCACCAGCGTGATGCCTACCATGAGACCAATCTGAAGACGCCAGTTGGGGGCGGTTGAGCTAGGCCAGGCCACCGGCCCTAACAGGATGCCCAGCAGCATAAACCCGCCATCGGCGCGCCGGCCTACATGCAGCGATTCTTCCGTAAAGCGCGTATATTCCTCATCAGTGACCAGCACGACCGGGCGGATGGCAACGAGCATGGTCTCGATGGCGCGCTCCAGGTAGCAGGCTAAAAAGAGGAGCAAGCCGATGCAAATGGGAAAGCCAAGCGCGCGTTGCCGCATAAACTCGATGTTCGCCTGGCCGTCGCCCTCAGACATCAAGAGCGCCATATACCCCACGTAATACAGCGCCGCTACGCCCAGGGCCGTGCCCCAGTAGGGCCAGGGCAGCCTTTGGATCAGGGCATAGGGTAAGGTGCGGCGGAGGCCAGGGCTAGCGAACGCCAGCCCCGGTCGGCCCGACGGCTGCGGCTTGACCACTGGCTTGACAACGAACGTAGGCGTCGAATCGGACATAGACTCAGCCCCCAGGACGCTACCCCACGCGAGACAACCAGAATTGGAGGAAGGCGATGGCTAAGGGAATCAGCAGCGTGGCCGCCAATTGCCCCAGAATGGCGATGTCGAACGGCCAGGTAGCCGCCGCCTGGACCCGCGCCTCAGCCGCGAGGAGGTAGGCCAGCGTCTGGGCGCGGCCGGCCTCCTCGTGGGGCAGGGCCTGGTTCAACCGCTCATAGGCCTGGCGCACCCGCGTCTGGACGGCTTCCAGTTCGCGCGCTTTGGCCGCGACCATCCGATGGTGCAGTCCACGCAGCGGCAGGAAGAAGCCCAGGGCGCTCGTCCCGAGCAGCACGGAGTACATGAACAGGTTAATGCCCGTCGGTGTAAACCCCCAAAACAGGACCATCAGCGTCACAATGGTCGGGCCGGGCAGGCTGATGAGCAAGCCGAACTTCGCCAGCGGCGCCAGGTCATCGCTGTCAAAGATGTCAATCGCGAGGGGTTGATGCTGGAGATGGTTATTGATCCAGACCCCACGGGCCATAGCGCCAATCAGTTGCCATAGCCAGAGGGCCACGAGGGTAATGCCGCCCAGGAAGTAGACGCGCAGGATGGGGTCAGGCTCAACCACCGCATAGCTATTGTAACCCAGGGGACCGACGACCGCCAGCAGCAGCGTCGCCCCATCCCAGCGGCGGGCGACATCGAGGCAGCGCCAGCGCAACTGACTAAACCCGGCATCGTCCAGCAGCACGGCCGGCCGAAGCTCGCGCAACAGCTTGTCAGCGCCACGTTCAATCAAGACAAAGAGAAGGATTTCGACTGCCACCATGGACATGCCGCTCACGGCGCTCGGGTCCAGGGTTTGGAGGAGGTTGGAGGCGCCCTTGCGGCTCATCAACAGGACGACATACACGGCGAAGTACACCGCCGGCACCAG
>CAZFUK010000193.1:0-2697 GCA_964522005.1 uncultured Anaerolineales bacterium
CTGACAAGAGGAGGCGGGAACGCTCTTGTCACGGGTCTGTCAGCTTCTCGCGGGGTTGTTCTCAATTATAGCACAGGTGTTCTGGATTGACAAGCCTCTAGCCCTGGTCCAGCAGGCGGCGGACGCAGCCAATGAGTTCGTCCGGCTCGAAGGGCTTGGGGAGGTAGGCCGTCGCGCCGACGTCCACCGCCGAGGGGGCATCCATCGCGGCGGACAGCACGAGGATGGGCGTCTTGGGCCGCACGGCCTCGCGCAGACGGCGTACCAGGTCCACCCCGCTCAGGTCGGGCAGCGTCCAGTCGGTGATGACCAGGTCGGGGTAGGCGCCCCTGACGTGGGTCAGCGCCTGGTGGCCGGAGCCGGCCTCGATGACGTGCAGGCCCTCGTCGTCGAGCATCATGCCGATGAGTTCACGGATGTCCTTGTTGTCTTCAACCAGCAATATAGCAGACATAAGGCAGCCTCCGTCCCACGCTCCGCGCGGTTGATTCTGGTGGGGATTATAGACCGTCCGGGCCGAGAGTGCAAAGTTGGCGTGGGGAACTCTTTATGATACAATGGCGTCCTTATCACGAGGTTTCTCGGTGATAATGTGATGAGGAGCGAGGCGTGTTCTCAAGATTATATCGTCTGACCCTACTGCTCGCCTGCCTGGTGAGCCTGACGGCGCTCGCTGCTTGTGGTGGCGCCGCTCCGCCCCAGCCGACCGCGACGCCGACGAAGGCCCCGGTGGCGGTGATTAACCCCACGGCGCAGCCGACAGCCGCCACGGCCCAACCGACCACGGCGCCCGCCCAGCCCACGGCGGCCGCGAAGGTCGAGCCGACGGAGACGCCCAAGCCGACGCGGACGCCCAAGCCGACCGAAGGGCCGGCCCCGACCGCGACCCTGCCGCCTCCGCCGCCGCGCAAGACCGGGCGGATCAACACGCCCGAATACGGCGTCCAGGCGTTCCTGTGGTGGCGGCCCGAACTGGCCGAGCGCGATATGCTCAAGGTCAAGGAGATGGGCTTCACGTGGATCAAGCAGGGCTTTGGCTGGCGCGATATCGAGTTGAGCAAGGGTAAGTTCGACTGGTCGAAGACCGACCATATCGTCTACAAGTCCAACGAGTACGGCGGGCTGGACCTGCTGATTCGGGTGGACCACCAGCCGGAGTGGGCGCGGCAGGGCTGCTCGATGATGGGGCCGCCCACCAACATGCAGGACTTTGCCGACTTCCTGACCGCCGTGGCGACGCGCTATAAGGGCCGCATCCGCGCCTACCAGATCTGGAACGAGCCGAACCTGGCGCGCGAGTGGTGCGACCAGCGCCCCAACCCGACCCAGTACGCCCAGATGCTCAAGGCCGCCTACGCCGCCCTCAAGAAGGCCGACCCGGACGCCCTGGTCATCAGCGCGGGCATGTCACCCACCGGCACCAACGACAACAACGCTATGCCCGATGACGTCTTCCTGGATGAGATGTACAAGGCCATGGGCGGCAAGAGCGAGGGCTACTTCGACCTGTTGGGTGTCCACGCGGCCGGCTTCAAGGCGCCGCCCGAGGTCTCGCCCGACGAGGCGGCCGCCAACAAGGCGCTCTACGGCGGCGAGCGCTTCTTTACCTTCCGCCGCGTCGAAGACCTGCGCAAGATTATGGTCAAGTATGGCGACGAGAACAAGCAGATGGCGATTCTGGAGTTCGGCTGGACCTCCGACACGGTCCACCCGGCCTACGCCTGGCACGCCGTGACCGAGGAGCAGAAGGCCGACTACCTGGTACGTGCCTTCCAGTACGCCAAAAAGAACTGGTCGCCCTGGATGGGGCCGATGATTCTCATCTACATCGCGGACCCCGACTGGAAGCCGGAGAATGAGCAGTACTGGTGGGCTATCACCGAGCCAGACGGCACGCCCCGCCCGGCCTACAACGCGCTGAAAGCGATGCCGAAGTAGGACGGAGGACGGAGGACGGAGGACGGAGGACGGAGGACAGACGACAAATCTGTTCCTCCGTCTTCCGTCTTTCGTCCTCCGTCAGCGGGGGCAGACGCCGTTCTTGCAGCCCTGGACGATGTGGGGCAGGAACAGGAAGCGGACCGGCGGCGGGGGCGGGCCGGTGGGCGTGGGCGTGCGGGTAGGCTGGGGGGTGGGGGTGGAGGAGACGCACACATCGGCCACCTGCACGGCGATCTCACGGTCGCTAAACGAGGTCGGCAGCGTGCTCGCCAGCACGATGGGGGGGGCCGTGCGCAGTTCGGCGCAGGTCGGCACGCGCTGGAGCGTGACGCGGGCCGTGGAGAAGGCGCTGCTGTCGGTGGGCGGTGACACCGACAGCCAGTTCGGGGCGCTGACGACGCGCCAGGAGGCGGCCAGGGTGTAGGGGTTGGTGAGCGTGACCGTCGCGCCGAGGGTGGGCGGCAGGTTGACCGAGTTGGGCTGGACGGCCAGGTAGTGGCGGGTGCCCTGGACGGCGGCCAGGGCGTTGACCAGGCCCGCGCCATACAGGTCGTCGCGGCCAGGGTCGCCCAGGTCGGTGGCCGAGGCGCGCACCACGCGTTCGACCTCGCTCGGCGGCAGGTTGGGGTTGAGGGACAGGACGAGGGCCGCCGCGCCGGCGACGAAGCTCGCCGCGAACTCTGTCCCCAACTGGGGGCGGTAGGTGTGCTGCGGCGGGGCGCTGTCCAGGTCCCAGTAGGGGGCCAGGATGGCCGC
>CAZFUK010000193.1:2797-8914 GCA_964522005.1 uncultured Anaerolineales bacterium
ACCGGGGCGATGACGACCAGGTAGCCGTCGTTGAGCGGGTCCTGGAGGCGCTGGATGGCGGCCTGAATCTGGTCGCGGTCGCTCTGGCTGAGGTTGGGCATGTTGAAGCCGAAGACGACGATGCGCGCGCCGTGCTGGACGGCGTAGTTGAGGCCGGCCACGATATTGCCGGCCGTCCAGGGGTAGCGCATGGGCGCCCCGTATTCGTCGCGGTTCACCACACGGATGGGCATGATGCGCGTGCGCCAGGTGACGCCGCTCACCCCTTGCCCGTTGTCGGCCGTAGCGGCGATGATACCGGCGATGGCCGTGCCATAGTTGTCAGTCTGGGCGCCGGTTGAGGGGTCACCGGGTTCGAGGACGTTATACGGGCTTTGCCAGCGCTCCACGAGGTCGGGGTGGGCCAGGTCGAAGCCCGAGTCGAGGATTGCGATGGTGATGTCCGCGCCGGTCGTCAGCGTCCAGGCGTCGGTGGCGTGGATGCCAAAGCCGCCACCCAGCCCCCACTGCTCACTCAGGCGGGGGTCATTGGGCAGGCGGGCGGGGAGCGCGAGGCGCGGGGCGGACAGCAGGTTACCGGCGGCGAGGGCCAGCAGCAGGAAGGCGGCCAGGGCCGGCCCAAGGAGACGACGAAGCATAAGCGGGGTCCTTAGCGACTGGTGTTGACCGGACGGGGCGGCGCGTGTTGGATGAGGGGCAGGAAGACGGCGTAGGGGGACTCGGGGCAGGCCGGCAGCAGCACCCGCACCAGGATATCCTGCGGGCCGTTGGCCGGATTGGGCATCTGACTCTCGGCGCGCACCAGGCCCGTTCGGATGTTGCATTCATTGTGGTCAGGCGGCGCGACGGTGATGGAGGCGAGGGAGGGCGTGGAGCCGAGCGAAGCGTCGCTGGTCGGTCCGTCAATCTGGAGCCAGGGCGCCGTCGTAGTGGTCCGCCAGGTCAGCGCGCTGGTGTAGTTGTTCGACACCGTCTGCCAGGGCTGGCGGTAGCTCTGCGACTGCGGGTCCCACTGGAAGTTTAGCTCGTTGGTGGGCGAGAGGGTCAGGCGGTGGGGCGTCTCCTTGACGGCGTTCAGGGCGTTGACCTGCCCCGCGCCATAGATCGGGTCCCACCCGACTACCGCTCCCAGGTCGTCCGCCTCCCCGCGCAGAATATCGGTGATCTGCGAGGGCGGGAGGACGGGGTTGACCGAGCGCATGAGCAGGGCGACGCCGCTGACGTGGGCGGCGGCCAGCAAAGTGCCAGTGCCATAGCGCGCGCCGACCGGATCCATCGCCATCGGCACGGTCGTCACCACATCCACCCCCGGCGCGACCAGGTCTATATAATTACCCGTATTGGAGTTTTCCCAGATGGCCTGGTTCGAGTAGACGGCGCCGACACCGATGACGGACCGACCCACGGCGGCCGGGTACTCAACGGGGTTGCCATACAGGCGCTCATCACCGACAGGCGCGACGACAATCACCCCCCGCTCACTCGCATAGGCGAGGGCGGTGGTGAGGAGCGCCGCTCCGCCCGCCAGGTTACGGTTGAAGGCGCTGATGTGAACCACGCGCGCGCCATAGTTCACGGCGTGGCAGATGCCGGCCGCGACATCACTCCAGTAAAAGACATCGGTATTGCGCGCGGCATCCCAGCCGATGACCTTGATGGGGATGATGCGCGGGGTCCAGGCGATGCCGGCGATGCCGAAGCCATTGTCGGCGATAGCCGCGATGAGGCCAGCCACCATTGTGCCGCTGCCCGAGTCGCTGATGTCCTGGACATTGCCATTGTCGTTGTAGAAGTTCCAGGCGGCTTCGGCATAGACATTCCCGGCCAGGTCTGGATGGTCGAGGTCAATGCCGGTATCGAGGACGGCGACGATGCTCAGGGCGTCGCGGGCGCCGGTGGTGTACTCCCAGGCGCCTGGCCCTGATATGGCCCGCACGTTCCACTGGTCGGGGAAGTACTCGTCGTTCGGCGCGATGGTCGCCGCCGTGGCCGGCCGGGCGCGGGCCGTGTGCGACGCCAGCGGTTGGCTGGTGGGGTGGGGAGCCGGTTGGGGATAGTCGGGTTCGAGGCCCGTGATGCCGGCGATTTTGGCGACGCGGGCCAGCGCGCCGTCGTCGGCCGGCGCATTGACGACCAGGGCCTGGGCGCAGTCCACCGTCGTGTGCACGCTCAACCCGGCCTCTTTGAGGTGGGCGCGCGCCGCCGCCAGGTCCACGTCGGGGGCGAGGTGGACGACATAACGCGGGGCGGGCGCAGGGGCGACGGTGGGCGCAGCTTCCGCTGTCCGCACAAGCCCGCACGTCACCGCCAGGGCAAGCAAGGCGACTATAAGGGGGGGACGAGGCACAGGAGACCTTCTGGACGTTGTTTAGGGCCGGCTACTCACGTCGTCGGATAAGACGCCGGAGGCCTGGTAGGAGGTACGCTATCCGGACCGTTATTTTACGACGATTCGCCCTCAGACGTAAAACTTTCTTCACGCCTGGGCGCCATGCGTCGTGAATGTGAGGGTCGTAAAGACGTCCGGGTACGGGGAAGCGGGCCGGCCGGGACGGCCCGACAGACCAACCGCCCGAAGCGGCTAGCCTGCTTCGGGCGGTTCAGAGTAAAGGCGCGCTTAACCGAGAATTTGGGGTAGGACGAAGGCCAGAATAACGAGAATAGCGAAGAGGGCGGTGGCGAGAATCGTAATCTTGCGGAGGTCGGTGCGGACACTCGCCATGTCGCGCGACAGGTCAGCCTGGTTGAGGCGCCCCCCCGTATCACTGGTGGTGGTGGTGCGGGTCGGGCGCGGGGCGCGCGGGGCCGCAGGAATGCTGGGCGTGCTGATCGGCCGGGAGACCGGCGCCGCCGCCGAGGTCAACGAGTTGGGGACACGCGGGGCCGCCACTTCGCGGATACCTTCTTCACGCCGCGTGCGGCGAGACTTCTTAGCCATAGACGGGACTCCTTAGAGCGATTGCCCTAATTATAGCCCGTTCTGAGGCCAGGTCAAGCTTCGGCTGGGCGTGTGGCTTACACTGGGGCGGGGCCGCTACATGGCGATGGCGATCAGGCTCAGGGCCAGACTGGCGACAAAGCAGCCGGTGATCATCGCGCGGGAGAATAGGTCGGGTTCCACGATGAGAGAGGGTTGGCGCATCTCGCTCGCGAAGACCAGAAGGCTGACGACCATGCCGAGACCGGCCGAGCCTGCGCTCAGCAGCACCAGAATCACATGAATCAGCGTCATACTAACTACCTCCTACTCCTACTCGTCATAAAGCAAGTCCCTTGCCAGGTCGGAGCCAACACGGATCGGCGCAGGCCTGTCTACGCTGTGCTGGTCCGTGTCCAATCGGTTTGAGCGTTGCTTAGGGGGAGACGGAGGCGTCCGCAGCGCGGCGCTGGAGACGGCGCGTGACGAGGCGGGCGACGGTCTGCGCCTCGGCCAGCCGCAGCCACGCGGCGAGCAGGCCGAAGACGGCCAGACCCAGACCGCCCGCCAGGCCAAGCTGGACCAGCGCTCCCAGGCCGCCGCGCAGGCCGAGCCGCGCGAGCCCGGCCTGCACGCCCAGGATGACGGCAAGCAGACCGGCGCAGGCTACGCCCGTCTTGAACAGGGTGGGGCCGAGGGCCTGACCGCGCAGGCCGTCGAGGCGGCGGTGCGTCAGGTAGAGCATGACCAGGGCGTGGGCGGCGAGTTGGGCCGCGTTGGCCGCCACCAGGCCGATGAAGCCCAGCGGACCGACCAGGGGGAGGGCGACGAGGAGGTAGGCCCCGACGCCGGCCAGGGCGACGAGGTTGGGCGCCAGGGTGTCGCCACGCGCGTAGAAGGCGTAGACCAGGGGCAGGTCGAGGGCAGCGAAGGGCAGGCCGAGGAGGTAGACGCGCAGGGCCAGGGCCGTCTGCTGGCTGTCGAAGGCCGTGAAGCGCCCGCGCTCGAACAGGAGGGCCACCGCCGGGTCGGCCAGCAGGAAGAGGGCGACGCACAGCGGGAGCGTCAGGAACAGGACGACGCGCAGGGCGGTCCCAAGGGTGATGCGGAAGGCGGCCAGGTCACCCGCCTGGCGGGCCAACGAGGGCAGGGCGGCCATGCTGACCGCCGTGGCGACCAGACCCTGGGGAAACTGCTGAAGCGTCGTCGCGTAGCGCATCCAGGCGATGGCGCTTTCGCCGACGCCCGAGGCGAGGCGGCGGTCAATGACCGCGCCGACCTGGGCGATGGCGATGCCGAGGAGCATGGGCAGGTAGAGCAGGCCGATGCGGCGCAGGGCGGGGTGGCGCAGGTCGAGCGTCCAGCGTAGCGGCAGGCCGCGCAGCCCGGGCGCTTGCAGGGCGACCTGGAGCAGGCTGCCGACGAGGAAGCCGACGGCGGCCAGGGTGATGCTGCCCCCACCGCCCACGATGATCGTCGCCACCAGGGCGGCGTTGAAGACGGTGATGACGAAGGCGGGCAGGGTAAACCGCTGCGTCGCGTAGAGCAGGGCGGTGGTGATGCCCGACAGGCCCAGGAAGACCGTGGCCGGGGCGATGACGCGTAGCAGGCTGATCGCGACGGCCAGAAATTGCGGGTCCAGGTCGCCGCCGATAAGGGTCGCCACGCCTGACGCGCCGACGACGAGGAGGGCGGCGACGACTACCAGGCCAAGCACCGCCAGGCTGAGAATGGCGCTCGCCAGGCGGCCCAGTTCCTCGCGGCCGCGCTCGGCGTACTCGCTGAACACGGGCACCAGGGCCGACGAGATCATGCCGCCGATGACCATGTCGTAGAGCATCTGCGGCACGAAGCTGGCGACGGTATACGCGCTGACCATCCCCGACGCGCCGAAGTAGTGGGTGAGGGTCATCTCGCGCAGCATGCCGAAGACGCGGCTGGCGACGTTGCCCAGGCCCATGAGCGTGGCGGCGCGGGCGATGCCGGGGCCGGCCGGGTGCCCGGAGCGGTCGGCGGTCGGGTGGGGCGCGGGGGTCTGCGGCAGTGGGTCAGGCGCTTGGGGGGATTGGCTCACGAGAGGCGGGTTCCGGTTTGGACGGCGCGGATGATGTCCGACGTCGAGCGGGCGGGGATGAGCGTGAGCAGGCGAACCTCGCCGCCATAGGCCGCGACGATCTCGGCTTCTGGCAGAGCCTTGGTCGAGTAGTCGCCGCCTTTGACATAAATATCAGGTTGGAGGGCCTGGACGACCTCGGCGGCCGTGTCCTCGCGGAAGGGTACCGCATAGTCCACCACGGCCAGGCTCGCCAGCAGTTCCAGCCGCTCGGCCAGCGGGAGGATGGGCCGTTGGGCGCCTTTCAGGCGCTGCACGCCCTCGTCGTCGTTGACGGCCACCAGCAGGGCGTCGCCCAGGGCGCGGGCCTGGGCCAGGTAGCGCGTGTGGCCGATGTGGAGCAGGTCGAAGACGCCGTTGGTCATGACCAGGCGCCGCCCGGCGGCGCGTAGCCGCGCGCGCTCCTCACGCATCTGGTCAAGGCTGAGAATCTGGCCCACGTGTCCTCCTGGTACGCTGTATTGTACCGCCTCCCCAGAGGGAGGGCAAATCATGGCGCAAAATACGCCCACCCGTCTTCGCGTGAAGACGGGTGGGCGGCCAAGGGGGATGAAGGGGTTAGCGGTAGGTCAGGCGCAGCAGCGGCTTGCGGCCCTCGGCGTTGGCCGAGTTGCCGCTCTCCCAGGTGAAGATGGCGCGGTAGCCGGTGGTCGGCTCGGTGGCGACGATGCGCAGCGAGACGCGGTTGGTGGTCCGCAGCCGCTCGCGCAGCGCGGCCAGCCCTTGGGGCGTGAAGGTGAAGGTGTTGACCACGCCCACCCCCAGCGCGTCGCGGGTGACGCCCGGCGTCAGGCGGTCCAGGACCGGCGTCTGGGTGACGCGGGTGTAGGTGATGGTCGTCCAGGCCTCGTCCACGCTCTTGTCGAGCAACTGCACTTCCCATTGAATGCCCTGCGCGCCGTCCAGGTAGACCGCGTTCTTGCCGGTCAGCGCGATCTCCGCGCCGATGAGGTCGGCGGTGTCGGGCACGCCGGACACGTCAAACTGAACGACGCCAATCCACTGGATGGGCTTGAGCGGCCGTCGGTCGGAGCCGAGTCGATGCGGTCCATGAGGTCGCGGTACTTCACGTTCGCGGCTTGGAGCT
>CAZFUK010000194.1:0-6212 GCA_964522005.1 uncultured Anaerolineales bacterium
TGGGAGGTCAGGACGGTGACGACATGACCCCGGGCGGCCAGCGCCTTCGCCAGCCGCTCAACATAGATGGTCAGGCCGCTCACATGCGGGCGGTAATAGGTTAACGCGACGAGAACTTTCATGCGGACGTTCCCTTAACTCCAGGTTAGACAAACAACTCGCGATTGGCCTGCACCCACTCGGCCAGACGGCGAATGCCCTCGACGACGCCCACCTGCGGCTGCCAGCCAAAGTCCGCCTGCGCCTTGCGAATGTCGCAGAAGAACACGGGCTGGTCGCCCGGCCGCCAGTCGGCGTGGGGCGCGTCGGGAATCTCGCGGCCAAAGACCTCGGACAGGATCGGGCGGAACTCGGCCCAGACCGACATAGTGCGGGGAGCGCCGCCGCCAATATTGTACACCTGTCCCGCCGTCTTGTGGATATTCTGAACGGCCAATTTGTAGGCGTTGACGAGATCATCAATGTAGAGCAGGTCCCGCACCTGCTTGCCGTCGCCGTAGATGGTGATGGCCCGGCCGGCGGTGGTGGCGATGAGGAACCAGGCCACCCAGCCCTGGTCCTCGACGCCCATCTGGCGCGGGCCGTAGATGCAGCTCTGGCGGAAGACGACCGTGGGCAGGCCGTAGATGCGGTGGTAGTCGCGGACGTACTGGTCCGCCGCGCCTTTGCTACAGCCGTAGGGGGAATGGAAGTCCAGGGGCTGGTGTTCGGTCGCGCCTTCGGGCAGGTCGCGGTAAGTGTAGCGCGTGGGCAACTCGACGACGGGCACGTCCTCCATGCCGCCGTAGACCTTGTTGGTGGAGGACAGGAGCAGGGCCGGCTCGTCGCCAAAGCGCCGAGCGGCTTCGAGAACGTTAAACGTTCCCAGGGCGTTGGCCTCGAAGTCGTCGCGCGGGTTCGTCACCGAGGTCGTCACGGCGGTCTGCCCGGCCAGGTGGTAGATGACCTCCATGCCGGTCACGGCCTGGTTCATCGTCTCGGCGTTGCGGATGTCGCCCTGGACGAACTGAAAGCGGTTGCCGTGGCGCTCGCGCAACCAGGCCAGGTTCTTGTCGGTGCCGCGCCGCGACAGATTATCCAGCACGGTCACCACGTGGCCGTCCCGCACCAACTGGTCGGTCAGGTTGCAGCCGATAAAGCCGGCGCCGCCGGTGATCAGGATTCGCCGCCGTTGGTCTAGCACCGCACCTCTCCTTTACCCTTCGACCTGGGGGTGGGTCAACTGGCCGAAGCTCAGCCCCTCCCGCCACACGAAGATAACACCGATGATGATAATCAGGCCGAAGTTCGCCGCGTGGGACACCAGGGCGAAGGCCAGCGCGTCGGCGTGGGGCACGCCAAACGCCTCCAGGGCCGAGACCGCCGCCACGTGGTAGACGCCCACGTAGCCGGGCGACGAGGGCGCCGTCGCGGCGAGGGCGACGACGACCTGGGCGAAGGCCGCGACGATGAGGGCGCTGCCCGGCGGCACGACTTCGTTTTGCAGCCCGAAGGCCCGCATGACGAGGTACATAAAAAAGGCGCCGCCGAACGCCCAGATGACCAGCGACAGCAGGGTGACCTTGGCGAGGGGCAGCGGCGCGCGCACGATTTTCAGACCGTCTATCAGCCCGCCCACCCGGCGCGTCCAGCGGTCGGCGTCCAGGCGGGGGACGCGGCTGAGCAGCCAGTGAACCAGGGTCAGCGCCCGCTCCCGCTGCCACTCGGCCAGCCAGAGGGCCGCGACCAGGGCGATGAAGATGGCGCTAATGGTCAGGGCCGACTTGGCGAGCAGGGGCGGCAGGCTGACAAAGGGGAGCAGGACGACCAGCATGACGATGATGCTCAAGACGTCCAGGGCGCGCTCGACGATGATGGTGGAGAAGGACTGGGCGATGCGCTGGCCCTCGCGCCCCCCAATCAGGACGGCGCGCACCACGTCGCCCAGGCGGGCCGGGAAGACCGTGCTCGCCAGGTAGCCGACACTGAGGGCGGAGAACAGCTTACCCAGCGGGGGCGCCGCGTCGGGGTAAAAGAGTTGGCCCCAGCGGTAGGCGCGCACGACCTGGGACACGGCGATGACGGCCATGGCCGGGATGAGCCAGACGTAACGGGCCTGGACCAGCGCCGAGGTTAAGTCGGCCGGGTTGAAGTCGTGGAAGGCGAAATAGAGGCAGGCGACGCTGATGGCGAGACCGATCCACACACGGGGATTACGCATGTTCGACCAGAAGGCGTAAATTTGGGGCGGCGAACCGCCCCAGGGGCCGCAATTATAACACGAACTTGACTCAAATCCTAATTCACGACGGACGACGGAAGACCGATGACGGAGGACCAGGGGGCCAGAATTGGGAAGAAGCAATGTATTGGTCGTTCGTCGTCCGTCCTCCGTCCTCCGTCGTCACCGTGCCGGTCCCGGTGTAGCGGCGCTCTGCCCCATCGCCAGCACCGTGGGCGTGCTCGGCGCGTGGGCGGACAGGGTGGCCGAGGGGGTGGCCGAGGGCAGGGCCACGGCGGTGGCGGTCATATCGGCGTAGGTGGGCGTCGGGTTTAAGGGCTGACCGCGCCCGAGCAGGCCGACGGCTAGGATAAACGCCGCCGCGACCGCCCAGCGCGCGACGCTGGTGGGGAGCAGCGGCACAAAGCGCAGCGGCTCCGAGGGCCAGCGGGTCGGACGCGTCATCCGAGCAGGCCGCGAGGCGGCGGGCCGCTCCTCCAGGGCCGAGGCCGCCGCCAGGACGGCCTGAGCGACGGCGCTGGCGCTGGGCTGGGCCTGACCGGCGCGCTGGGCGAGGCCGAGGCGGAGCATGCGCTCCATCTCGTCGGCCCGGCGCATCGCCTGGGCGCAGGCCGGGCAGGCCGCGCCGTGGGCGGCGGCCTCCGCGCTCAACTCCATGTCACAGCCGTCACGGTAGGTTGACCATTCCTTTAGAAACTCGTCACACCTCATGGAATGAGGCTCCCTTCCACTCATGGCGTTTCATAGCGTCTTATAACGTCCTAGGCCTTCGCTCGTCGTGTCTTCACCGCGTGCCTCGCGCCGTCTTCCCCGGCAGGGTCCGCCAGGAGGTCCCGCAGGCGCTGGCGAGCGTTGAACAGCCGCGAGCCAACGGTGCCCGGCGGCAGGTCCAGCAGATCCGCGATCTCTTCACACGACAGGCCGTTGTAGTAGCGCAGCACGACCACCAGGCGGTGGCCCTCGCTCAACTGGTCCAGCGCCGCCATCACCTCTTCCTGGGTCAACCGCTGGAGGGCGTGGTCCTCGGGGTCGGCGTGGGGGGCGGGGGCCGTCTCCATGGCCTCCCACTCGACCTGGGGCAACTGGTGGCGGCGCAGACGCGAGATGGCCGTGTTGAGGGCGATGCGGTGCAGCCAGGCGCGGAAACTGCCCTCGTCCTTGTGCTGGTAGGCGCCCAGGCCGCGCACCGCCTTGACCAGGCTCTCCTGCATGGCGTCCTCGGCGTCCTCGGCGTGGCGCAAGACCATCAGGCACACGCGGTACACAAAGCTGGCATAGGCCGTCACCATCTCGGCAACGGCCGCCGGCTCGCCTGCCTGGCAGCGCGCTATGAGGTCGTCGTGTGGCATGCCGTCCCCTGGGCTGACGCAACTGTCTATTGGAGGAACGCCACGAGTGGAAGTTCTATTCATTCGTCTAACACCGTAATTAACATCTCCACTATTACGTATGTGTATAGAGGATAAGAGCTATGCGGAACCGTTTGAGCTTGCGAGGGCGCCCCCTGCGCGCGATTGTGGCCGCGTTGCTGTCGCTGGCGTGCGCCAGTCTCGCCGTCTACCACGCCCTGAGTTGGCCCCTGCCTGTGCTGACGCGCAACTGGCCCTGGGAGCTCCAGTACATCTTCCCGTACCTGGTGATGCTGCTGACCTTCCTGGTCGGCGCGGCGATGCTGGGCGTTGGCGGCGTGATGATGCTGCGCGGCTACTACCAGATGGGGGGCCGCTTCATCCTGGCAGGCGGCTTGCTCAGTGGCTATGGCATCTACGAACTGGCCCTGGCGCTGCCGGCCGCCCTGCTGGGCTTCACGTTGCCCCAGCCGGAGGATGAGTGGTTGAAGCCGTAATCCCTTGCCCTAAGTATACTCATTCTACCTCCGGCCCGCACATGCGCATGACGTTCCGCCTACCATCCACCTCCGGAGAGCGCGTCCCATGACCAACGCCGAAATCGCCCAACTCTTCGCCGCCATCGCCGACATGCTCGAAATCCAGGGCGAGGACCGCTACCGCTTCCAGGCTTACCGCCGCGCCGCCGACGAACTGGGGCAGTACCCTGGCAGCGTCCAGGCGTTGTGGCAGGAAGGCCGGCTGGAAGAAGTGCCGGGGGTCGGCAAGACCATTGCCGCCAAGATTGACGAGCTGCTGTCTACTGGGACGCTGAAGTTCTACGAACGGTTACGCCAGGAAGTCCCGCCGAGCCTCGTGGAAGTCCTGCGCGTGCCGGGCGTCGGGCCGAAGCGCGCCCACCTGCTGTGGAAGACGCTGGGCATCACCGACCTGGCGACGCTCGAAGCCGCCGCCCGCGAAGGTCGGCTCAAGGGCGTCAAGGGGCTGGGCGCGCAGACGGCCCAGAACATCCTCAAGGGCATTGAGGCGCTCCACAGCCTGGGCGACCGGGTCCTGCTGGGCACGGCGCTGCCGCTGGCCGAGACGCTACTGGACGCGCTGCGCCAGGGGCCGGGCGTGGACCAGGCGGAGATGGGCGGCTCGCTGCGCCGGCGCAAGGAGACAGTGGGCGACCTTGACCTGCTGTGCGCCGCCGAGGACACGGCCCCCGTGGTCCAGTATTTCACCCAGCTCCCCCAGGTGCGCGAGGTCCAGTCGGCCGGCGAGAACAAGGCCACCGTCATCCTGCACCGCGATCTCTCGGTGGACCTCATCGTCCTGCCGCCCGCCAGTTGGGGGTCGCTACTCCAGCACTTCACCGGCTCGCAGGACCACAACGTCCAACTGCGCTCGTATGCCGTCGCCAACGGGCTGCACGTCAGCGAGTGGGGCATCACAGCCGACGGCGTTCTGACGCCCTACGCCGACGAGGCCGCCCACTACCGCGCCCTCGGCCTGGACTGGATTCCGCCCGAACTGCGCGAGGCGGAGGGGGAGTTGGAGGCCGCCCGCGAGGGCCGCCTGCCGCGTCTCATCGAGCCGGGCGACGTGCGCGGCGATCTCCAGATGCACACGACGTGGAGCGACGGGACGCGCTCGGTGGAGGAGATGGCCCGCGCGGCGCAGGCGCTGGGCTATGCGTGGATCGCCATCACCGACCACTCGAAAGGGTTGGGCGTGACGCAGGGGCTGGACGTGGAGCGGCTGCGTGAGCAGCGGCGCGAGATTGACGCGGTCAACGAGCGGCTCGCGCCCTTCCGCGTGCTGCGCTCGGTGGAACTGGAGATTCTGGCCGACGGCGCGCTCGACCTGCCGGACGAGGTCCTGGCCGAGCTAGATGTCGTCGTCGCCTCCGTCCACACGGGCCAGCGGGCCGACCGCGCCGCCCTGATGAAGCGCTACTTGAACGCGATCCACAACCCCCACGTGGACATCATCGCCCACCCTTTTGGCCGCCTGCTCAACCGCCGCCCGCCCATGGACCTGGACTTTGAGGCGCTGGTCGAGGCGTGCGCCGAGACGGGCACGGCCCTCGAAATCAACGGCCAGGCCGACCGCATGGACTTGAACGGCGCCCAGGCGCGCTATGCCATGCAGCGCGGGGTCATGATTTCGCTGGCGTCGGACGCCCACCACCCTGATGGGCTGAAGGTTATGTCGCTGGCCGTCTCGACGGCCCGCCGCGCGTGGCTGGAGCCGCGCCACGTCCTGAATACCCTGGGCCTGGACGCCTTCCTGGCCTGGCTCAACCGCTAGGGGGAGCGCGCTCAGGGCCGCCGAGCACGCGGCGGGCGCGGGGGGGATTAGCTAGAGCCGTTCGTCTGACCGAGGCCGTCCACGAACGAGTGTTCCCACGCGGGGACTAGACCGAGGATACCATGAAGTATCTACCCCTCGCCGCTGCCCTGCTGCTGCTGTACCTGGGCGCCGGCCTGCCAAAACCGACACAGGCCGATGGCCCACCCGCCGCGACCGGTGCGTATCACCTCTACCTGCCCGACATTCCCTGGTCCCAGCGCCCGGGCGCTCCCCCTGCCCGCGGCCGCGCCCGCCCCCCGCCCCCCCCCCCCCCCGCCCCCCCCCCCCCGCGCCCCCCCCGCCCG
>CAZFUK010000194.1:6222-8907 GCA_964522005.1 uncultured Anaerolineales bacterium
AGCGCCCGGGCGCTCCCCGTCCCAGCCCCCCCCCTCCCCCGCAGACCCCCACCCCGACCGCCATGCCTACCCGGCCGCCCGCCGCCCTGGGCTGGCGCATCAACGCTGGCGGCGGCCAGTACACCGACAGCCAGGGCCGACCCTGGGCGGCGGACACGGGCTTCAGCGGCGGCAGCACGTATGCCGTGACGACAGGCATCGCCGCGACCGGCGACGTGGACCTGTACCAAAACGAGCGCTTTGGCGAATTCGGCTACCACCTCACCGTCCCCAACGGTGTCTACCGCGTGACCCTCATGTTCGCCGAAATCTACTTCAGCCGCCCCGGCCAGCGCGTGTTCAACGTCGCCATTGAGGGCCAGCCGGCCCTGCGCGACTTCGACATCCTGGACCAGGCGGCGCCCAACGCGCCGCTGGACCGCGTCTTCAGCGCCGTCGTAACCGATGGCCGGCTGGACGTTGACTTCACCTCGGTCGTCAACCACGCGGCGGTCGCCGCCATCGCCGTGGAGGCCGGCCAGGGGCCACCCCCTACCCCGACGCCGACCCCGGCGCTCGCCCCCAACCAGGTCCAGTGGGGCGTCCATATCAGCGGCTCGCCCTGGGACATGAGCGTCCAGGACCGCTTCGAGGCGCTGGTGGGCAAGCGCGCCTCGCTCCTCAACCTCGGCCTGGCCTGGATGCGCGGCTCGGCCTATCAGCCCTTCCCCACGACAATCATGGAGGCCATCACCCAGCGCGGCGCGACGCCGGTCATCTTCTGGTTCTCTGGCGACCGGAACCTGGACCAGACCACGAACCAGCCGCTGCTGCGGCTGGCGGAGATCACGGCGGGCCGCCATGATGGCTACGTGCGGGATTGGGCGCGCCAGGCGCGGGCGTGGGGCAAGCCGTTTTACCTGAAGTTCAACGCCGAGATGAACGGCTGGTGGTGGCCCTACTCCGAGCAGACCAACGCCAACCGCCCCGGCGAGTTTGTGGCGATGTGGCGGCACGTGGTGGACATCTTCCGCCAGGAGGGCGCGACCAACGCCTTCTGGGTGTGGTGCCCCAACATCGCCGGCCCCCGCAGCACCCCACTGGCCCAGGTCTTTCCCGGCGAGGCGTATGTGGATTGGACGTGTCTGGACGGTTACAACTGGGGAGGGAATGAGTGGGAGACGTTCGCGGAGGTCTATGGCGGCAGCCGGGGGCGTCCCTTTGACAGCTACCACACGCTGCTCAGCCTCGCGCCGAGCAAGCCGGTGATGATTGGCGAGTTTGCCTCGGCAGAGGGAAATGACCAGGGCGAGCGCAAGGCCGCCTGGATCCGCGACGCCCTCGAGGTCCAGATTCCCTACCACTTCCCGCGCATCCGCGCCATCTCCTGGTACCACGTGCAGGATGGCGTGAACTGGCCGCTGGATTCGTCGCCGGCTGCGCTGGCGGCCTTTCGGCGCGGCATCGGCCTGGCGTACTACCAGGCGGGCGGCCGGCGGTAGGGAAGGGCTAGGGTAGAGATACCTTTAGGGGTAGAGACGTAACATGTTACGTCTCTACCCCTCGCTATTACTGCTGGGCCTTGAGTTCCTCAATCAGCTTGGCGAGCGTGGCGCGCTGGTCCGGCGGGGCCACGTCCTGGGCGGCCAGCGCCTCCCGCAGGGCCTCCTTCATCTGGCCGAGCTTGATGTAGACCCCAATCAGGTCGCGGCGGGCCTCGAAATCACTGGGGCGCGTCTCTACCGCCGCCTGGGCTTCGCGGAGCGCGGAGGCCAGGTCGCCCTGCTCCAGGTAGAGGCTCACCAGCCGCCGCCGCGCGTCGCTCAGGGCCGGTTGGCGGGCCAGGGCGGTCTGGTAGGCCGTCGCCGCCTTCTGAACATCCCCCTGTAACCGGTAGACGTTCCCCATCTGAACATAGGCCTGGACGAGAGTCCGATTGAGTTCCAGGGCGCGCTGATACTCGGCCAGGGCCTGGGGGTAGTTGGCCTTCACCTCCTGGGCCAGGCCACACGCCAGGTGGACATCGCCCATCGTCCCAATCATGCGCTTGCTCTGCTCGCAGTAGGCCAGCGCCGTATCGGCGCGTTCGAGGCGCAGGCGCTGGTTCGAGGTCGCCTGCGCCCACGCAACGTAGTACTGCGCCGAGTTAAAGACCGGGTCCACCGAGTAGGGCGCCAGACCTCGGGCCTGCTCCAGCGCCGCCACGCCGCGCTGGAACCAGGCTTCCTTCTCAGCCGGGGCCGAGGTCGCCAGGGCGCGGTCGAGCATCGCCTTCGAGGCCTGCTGATGATAGTAGCTCTCATCGGGCAGCAGGCCAATGGCCCGCTGGAAGAGGGCCAGGCCCTGGTCCCAGTTCTGCGCCTGAACCGCCAGCCGCCCCAGGGTGGTGAAGACATCGGCCTCCAAGGGCCGCAGAATCACGGCGCCGGCCGCGAGCAGCACCAGGCCGCCCAGGCCATAGCCCACGGCATCGGCGCGCGAGAGACGGGGCAGGCGCGGGGCGGCGCCGGCGAGCCCCCAGGCCAGAACCACGACCAGAATGGTCAGCCAGACGGCGTAGTGGACCAGGAGGGCGTTGGCGTCGCCGCTCAACCACTCCAGGGGCAAGCGCGTCAGCCAGTACGCGCCAAAGAGGTAGGCCGCCACCAGCCAGGGTGCGGCGGGGGAGGCGAGGAAGCCCTTGGCGGAGCGGCGTTCGCGGCCGCC
>CAZFUK010000195.1:0-8902 GCA_964522005.1 uncultured Anaerolineales bacterium
ACGCGGGACTCAGGGGCTATCCCCGAGTCCCGCGTTCCTTTGCCCGTGAGACGGCAAACCAGGCGGTCCCTACCGACCGTCGCTGTCGCCCTCGTCGTCCCAGGTCCACAGGGTCTCGTTGAGCGGTTCCGGCCACGCGTCCACCAGGCCGAGCCGCGCCGCGCCACCCTCGATATAAATGCTCTGGATAAAACCTTCGTAGATAATGCCGCCGCACTCGACGCGCGCGGGCTGCTCCAGCCGGAGCAAGGGGGCGTCGCTGGCGGGCGCGGGGGCCGGGGTCGAGGCGGATTGACGAGGCGCGGGGGCGGGGGGCCTGGACGGGGCGGGTTGCCCTTGAGGCCGGGGGGCGGGCCGACGCAGCGAGCTGTACATAAACAGCCCGGCGAGATACAACGCGGCGGCCTGGGCGAGGGGCGAGTCGAGTGCTGACTTGGCACGCATGCATGACTCCTTGCGATGGACAGGCTATAGATGGCTCTGGACGGCGCGACGGGTCATCGGGGACCCAACCAGGCATTCAATTGTACGGGTAATAACGCCGAGGTCGGGCGGAAGTTACGCCCGCACCGGGGTTTTGTCGGAGATTTGTCCTTCCTTAAACCAGGGGGTTTGCATGGCTATGCGCTTCTCGCTCCGCTTCAACAACGACCTGTCGCCGCGTGAGTACACCCGGCTCGCCCTGGCCGCCGAAGCAGTCGGCTTCGACCAATTCTGGGTGAGCCATGACCTGTTCTGGCGGCACGCCTGGACCATCCTGGGGGCGGTCGCCCAGGCCACAACGCGCATCCACATCGGCACCTGTATCGTCAACCCCTACACCCAGCACGTGGCCGACATCGCCATGGCCGCCGCCACGCTGGACGAACTCAGCGGCGGCCGCGCCCTGCTCGGCTTCGGCGCGGGCGCCGCCGACTTCCTGCGGTGGGTCGGCATCGAGCAGCGGCAGCCCCTCGCCGTCGTCCGCGACAGCCTGACCGCCCTCGATGCCCTGCTGCGTGGCGAACGTCCGGCCGCCCACTCCAATCCTCAGTCCTCCTCCGTTCGTCCCTCCTCCGTCCTCGGTCCTTCGTCTTTCGTCCGGGCCTGGACCCCCGAAGCCTACCTGCGCTTCTCCACGCGGCGCGTGCCCATCTACCTGGGCGCCATGAGTCCCCACATGCTGCGGCTCATCGGGGAGCAGGCCGACGGCGGCTTGCCCCTGCTGTTCCCACCAGAGCACCTGACCGAAGTGCTGGGCTACATTCGCCAGGGGGCGGCGGCGGCCGGGCGCAGCCTGGACGCGGTGGACGTGGCGGCGTGTGTGTGGTGCTCGGTGTCCGACGACCGCGCGGCGGCCCGCGCCGTCCTGCGCGCCAAGATCGCCTACTACGGCCACGCCTTCAGCCCCCTGATTCTGGCGCGGCTTGGGCTGACCCAGGCCGACTTCGCGGAGATTGAACGCCTGGTCCAGACCGAGGGTGACGCGGACGCCGCGGCGGCCCTGGTGACGGACCAGATGCTCCAGGTGGGGCTGGTCGGCACGGCCGCCGACCTGGTCCCGCGCCTGGAGGGGCTGGTCGAGGCCGGCGCGCGGCACCTGAGCTTCGGCCCACCCCTCGGCCCCGACCCGCTGGCCGCCATCGCGGCCCTCGGCCGCCACGTCCTCCCCCACTTCCGCGCTACTGCGGCTGATAGCTGAGCACATACGGCAGGTACAGCCGCAGGACCTGCGGTGTCGGCGACGGCGCGGGGGTGTGGGTCGCCGTGGCGGTGGCGGTAGCCGTCGCCGTCGCGGTGGGCGTGGGCGTCCTGGTGGCGGTCGGCGTCGGCGTGTGGGTGGCCGTCGGCGTAGCCGTGGCTGTGGTGGTGGCTGGGGGCGTAGCGGTGGCCGTGGGCGCGAGGACCCGAATCGTACGCGTCGGGAAGGCCAACTGGTAGACGTTCTGCGAGCGGTCCAGGTAGGTCAGCCGCGCCGGCTCCTGACTGGGGTCGTACTCACCGACCTGGCTTGGCTGTATCTGGTAGGTGAGGGTGATACCCTGGAGCGGCAGCACGGGCAGGTTCCAGGTGACGCGGGAGCCGTCGCTGGCGGGCGGCGGGTTGCCATAGCCCGTAATCGCCACGTCGGGACGGACGATGTCGGTGACCACGACGTTCGTCAGGTCGGTCGTCTGGACCAGGCGGGCGATCTGGAGATAGATGTCGGTGAGGTCGCCTCCCGTGCGCGTGTAAAAGAACCGCCCAGGGCTGGCGAGCTGGGTCAGCAAGTCCTCGATGACATCGTTGCCGATGCCGATGACAAAGAGCTGCGTCCCGGCGTCCTTGGCGGCCCGCGCCGCCGTCAGCGCCTCAGTCGGCGCGCTCGTACCGTCGGTCAGCAGAATCATGACCTGGGCGTGGCCCGCTACATGGCGCGGCCCGGCCAGTTCGGCCTGGGCGGTGGTGATGGCGGCGGCGATGTCGGTGCCGCCGCGCGGGGTCAATTGCGCGATGGCCTTCTGGAGGCGGTAGCGCTGCTGGCTGAGCGGCTCGATGAGCCGGGGAGTGTCGTTGAACTCAATCAGCGATACCTGGTCCTGGTTCAGGTTGAGCGTTTCCATGAAGGTCAACGCGGCCTGCCGCGCCAGGGCGATGCGGTTGCCTTCGAGGCTCATGGAGAGCGAGGTGTCCATGACCAGGGCAATGTCGGCGGGCAGCGTCGTCGTGGGGCAGTTCGCCAGGACGCGCAAGCTGACCCAGCTGCGGTCGCCCAGGACGAGGACGTTGGGGGCGATGACCTTGTCTGGCCGAATCAGGCATTCGGGATTGGGCGTGGGGGAGATGGCCGGGGTGGGCGTCGGCGCGCCGGCGGAGACGGGGCGGAAGACCTGGACGCGGCGGTTGTCGGTGTCGGCCACGTAGACGCGGCCGTCCGGGCCGACGGCCAGGTCCAGGGGGAAGCGGAACTCGCTCGGCGCGCTACCGGGCAGGCCCCAGGCCGTCAGCAACTCGCCCGCCGCGTTGTACTGCTGGACGCGGCCCTCGGCGGTCAGGACGAAAATCGAGTTGTCAGGCGCGACAGCCACGCGCAGGGGGGTCTGGTCCTCGGCGGCGGTGAAGGGGGCGGCGGCCTGCGCGCCGGCCAGGGTGAAGCGCTGAATCTGCTTGTGGCCGGTGTCGGCCACGACCAGCGTGTTGTCCGGCCCGATGGCGACGCCGGCCGGCTCGCTCAACTGGCCCGCCGGCGCCCAGGTAATGTCCTGGACCAGGCCGTTATAGCGGTAGACGCTGTTGGCGGCGGCCACAAAGAACACCGGTCGCCCGCTAACCAGCGTGCCCGCCACGTTCCGCCCGACGCTGCTGGGCGGGAGGGCCTCGGCGTCGCGCGGGTTTTGGCCCTGGGGATCATAGCGGGTCAGCTTGCCATTGAGCAGGCGGTAGAAGTAGCCGCCCGCGTCCAGCACGATGTCGTTGGCGTAGCCGCCGAAGGGCAGGGCTTGCTCCACCTCGCCGGCCTGGCCCAGGCGGAGGATAAAGTCCTGGGCGCCGGGCAGGCCGAAGCGCGTCGCGCCGACATAGAGCGCGCCGTTCGGTCCGAAGGCCAGGGCATACGGCGCGACGGAGACCCCATCCACCTGGAGGGGCCAGACCGCGTCGAGGGTGTAGGTGTCCTGGGGGGTAGCCTGGACGGGGGGCGTGCCGCGGAGGACGGTCAGCAGAGCCAGGGTGAGGGCCGCGACCACGCAACCTAAACGAACAATTCGAGCCAGCATCACTATTCTCCAGACTAGAGCAAGACGGGTCGCCCTTGCCAAGAGACATACGTAAAAGATGGCACAAACGCAACGCCTGCGGCGGGCCTAACCGAGGGTCTGGGTCACCGCGTTGACCAGGTCGGGCAGGTTGAACGGCTTGGCGAGGAAACGCGCGCTAGTCATATCATGGCGGCGGGCGTAGGCCGCCTGGTCGGCGGTCATGATGATGATGGGGATGTGCTGAAGGTGGGGGTCCGTGGTGAGGATGCGGTAGACTTCCCAGCCGTTGAGGCGGGGCATGCGCAGGTCCAGGAGAATCAGGTCGGGCGGCGCGTTCTGGATGATGTCCAGGGCTTCCAGCCCGTCCATAGCACGGCGGGTGGCAAAGCCCTCGTCTTCCAGCGTCCAGCAGACGATGTCGAGAATAGCTGGGTCGTCGTCAACGACCAGGATATAGTGCGGCACAGTGGGCGTCCTGTTGCTAGCGCGCGTGGCTGGGTCCAACTAAAGATTATAAGCAAGAGCCGCGCCAGCGTCTACCACGGTCCGCACCGAAAATGATAAAAGCCCGAGGAACGTCCCGCCGCAGGCGTCCTCAGGCTCCTATCAAGGGGGGTGTGGACTGCCGTCCACAGTTCTAAGTCTAGGGCAGCTACATTAACTGGGGATGAGACGGGGCTTAAGGATACATGAAGAAACCTCCCGTAAGGCCAGTGGCCCTACGGGAGGTTCGACCACGCTCAGGGGGTGGTCACCCGCTGGTTGCGGAAGGTAACGGTCGCGTTCTCACCGTTGCCGACCGTCACGGTTGTGCGCAAGTCGGTCGTGTTGGCATCGTCGGGGGTGACGGACTGCAAGCGCCAGCCGGGATAGGCAGCCTCCTCGATGATGTAGGCGCCGGGCACCAGGTTGCCGAACGTCACGCAGCCAGCGCCGCTGTAGAAGGTGCCCGTCCAGGCGTTGGCCAGGATGGCGGCATCCGGGGAGCGGCGCAGCCAGACCTGCCAGCCGTTGATGGGGACTTCCGGTGTGGCCGAGGTGTTGAGGGTGCAGACGCGGATGGACGCCGGCAGGATGCGCTGGTTGCGGAAGGTTACGGTGGTCGTCGCGCCGGCGGCGACGGTGGCCGTCGTCGTGTAGGGCGCGGGCGTGCCGCTGGGGGGCGGCGGGGCGGCCGGGTCTACCGAGACGAACTGCCAGCCGCTGCGCTGCGCTTCGGAGACGGTATACGCGCCCGGGGGCAGGTTGAGGAAGGTGACGCAGCCGTCGTAGCCGGTGTAGCCGTAGCGCGTGCCGCCGCCGGGCGCCGACACCTGGATGCTCATGAACCAGCCGGCCACGGCCTGGCCCTGGGCATTGGACGTCACGTCGAGCTTGCAGGCGCGGATGGCGCCGCCGGTCTGGGGCCCGGCCACCTGCCGATTGCGGAAGGTGACCCGCGCCGCGTTGGGGCCGGCCGTCACGTTCACCAGGGTGGCGCGGCTGCCCGGGGCGCCGGCCGGCTCGACGCCGACAAACTCCCAACCCTGGCGCGTGCCTTCCTCGACCAGATACTGGCCGACGGGAAGCTGGATAATCGTCTCACACCCACCCTGGGTGGGCGAGGTGGTGAAGGTTCCGACAACCACCGGGCCGCGCGTCACGGTGAACGGCCAGCCACCGACGGGCGTGCCGGCGGGCGAGTTGGTGACGTCGAGCTTGCAGACCGTCAGGCTGCCGACTTGCGGCGGCGTGGGAACCGTTACCGTCGCGGGTGGCGTGCCAGGCGGTGGCACGATGCCACCCTGCTGGTTGTAGAAGCGGAAGAAGGTGACATAACCGCCATAGACCGGAATAGTGATCTGACCCGTGTTCGGGTAGTAGCTCGTCCAGTTCGTCTGCTGCGTCTCAACGACACGGTAGACGCCCGGCGCCAGGTTGAAGAAGTCCACATAGCCGTTGGGGCCGGTCACGTCCTGCGCGACCTGCTGGTTGGCGGCGTTGAAGACGGTGAACTGCCAGCCGGCCAGGGGTTGGCCGAGCGGGTAGCTCAGCTTCTGAATGCGGATACCGGTGACCCAGTAGGAGCAGGGGTAACAGTCGGTCTCGGCCTGCTTCTGCTCGGTCGTCGCGTCGGCGCCCGCCTTGTCGAGCGGAACTCGGATCTGTTCCGGCGCGGTGATCACATCGCCGGCTGGCCCTTGCGCGGCGGCTGGCGCGCTCAGCACGACGGCCAGGCCCAGCATCAGCGCCAGGATTAACACGCTCAATCCCACTCTGCGCTGCGAACTATTGTGCATCCTTGCTTCTCCTCACATTGTGTTTCGTCGGGGGTTAGAAACGCCAATAACAGTGTGACGGGGTTGCCTTCACAACATTCATCTCTAGCAATTTGTGTTCCAGCTTACCGTTAGGAAAGTATTGACAGAGCCAGGAGGTAGACCCTAAAGGTCTCCAAGACCTTTAGGGTCTGAAGAGCTAAGCGGCTTCTACCGTCGAGGAACGAGGGGCCAGAAGATGGGCATGAGGGCCATGACAAGGACGAACAGGACCACGGTGAGCGGCCAGCCGATGCGGAAGTAGTCGCGGAAGCGGTAGCCGCCCGCGCCCATGACCAGGATGTTGACCGAGTGGGCGAGGGGGGTCATGAACGCCATCGAGGTCGCCATGGTCACGCCCATCGCCATCGCCCTGGGGTCCACGCCCATCTGCTGCGCGGCCTGGATGGCGATGGGCGCTACCACCGCGCCGACGGCCTGGCCGCTCATGGCTTGGGTCAGGAGGGTGGTGAAGACGAAGAGGCCGGCCAGCAGGGCGTAGGGACCCCACGGGCCGAGCAGGCCGATGAGCTGGGTGGCGAGCAGGGCGGCGGCGCCCGTCTTGGTCAGCGCCAGGCCAAGCGGCAGCAGGCCGGCGATGAGGAAGATGCTCTTCCACTCGGCGGCGCGGTAGACCTGGTCCATGCTCAGGATGCCCGCCAGAATCATGGCGAGCGCGCCCGCCAGCATGATCTCGGCTGTGGAGACCCAGCCCACCGCCGCGATGACGACCGCCCCGACCATGATCGCCATCGCCAGCCAGGACTTGTCGCGTAGTTCCACCGTATCGGTGGGTAGGTCGCCAAACACGATGAAGTCAGGGTCGCGCTGGAGCAGGGGCAGCCGGCTGCGCAGACCCTGGAGCAGCAGGGCGTCACCGAATTGGAGGGGTTGTTGCGCCAGATCCAGGGTGATGGGCGAGCCGGCGCGCCAGATGGCGAGCACTGTCATGCCGTACTTATCGCGGAAGCCGACGTCGGCCAGGGTCTGGCCGATGAGGCGCGAGCGCGGCGTGAGAATCACCTCTACCACGACCACCTCTGGCGACTCCAGGTCTTGCTCGCGCCAGTCGCGGCGTGGCTGAATCTCCAGGTACGGCTCGACGTCGCGCTGGCGGAAGTCGGCCTCGTCGCCTTGCAGGGTGAGGATGTCACCCACCTGGCAGACGGTGCTCGGCCCCGGGTCGAGAATGGGCAGGCCCTTGCGCTCGATGGCGACGACGTTGACGTGGTACTGGCGGCGCAGCGGCGTCTCGGCCAGGGGCAGGCGGGTGAGGATGGAGCCTTGGGGCACCTTGGCGCGGAAGAGGCGCTCCCCCAGGCGGTACACGTCCACCAGGTCGTCATCGGTCTGGCGCAGCGCCTGGAAGCGCTCAGTCGTAGACTGCATGGGCAGCAGGTGGCGGCCCCAGAGGGCAATATAGGCGATGCCGACCACGGCGATGGGGATACCGAGGGTGACAAAGTCGAGTACGCCGAAGCCCTCCAGGCCCGAGTCGCGCAGGAAGCTGCTGATGACGATGTTACTGGTGGTAAACAGGGTGGCGGTGCCGCCCAGGATGGTGCCGAAGGCCAGGGGCATCAGCAGCCGCGAGGGGTTGACATTGGACTTGCGGGCGACGCCCGAGACGGCCGGTAGCAGGACCGACGCCGCCGCGATGTTGTTCATAAACAGCGAGAGGAAGGCGCCGGCGGCCATGACGATGGTGACGAGACGCCGCTCCCCGGTGCCGCCGACTCGCAGCAGGAGTTCGCCCACCTGCTCGGTGACGCCTGTGCGCTGCAAGCCTTCGGCGAGAATAAAGATGGCGAAGATGGTGACGACCGCGCTGCGGCTGAAGCCGGAGAAGGCTTCGGTGGGGGTCAGGACACCGGTGACGCCCAGGGCGACGATGACCAGCAGCGAGACCAGGTCGGGGCGCAGCCTATCGCTCAGCAGGAGGCCCAGGGCCAGCGCCAGAATCACAAGCGTCGTAATCAGCATCGTTAACCTCGTCCTCCATCCAGACCCGGTTCGTCGGCCTCATAGGCGTAGTCCATAATCTCGCCGCTGGCGCCGCGCATGGCGCGCGTCGAGAGACCGAGGTAGAGCAGGTAGCCGTTGAACAGCAGACCGAGCAGGAGCATGACGACGCCGGGGATGGGGGGCAGGGCGGCGCGGCCGATGAATTCCCCCAGGTCCGCCAGCGGGCGCGGGTGGATGGCGATCTTGAGCACCCAGGACAGGACGAGCATGGCGAAGATCCAGCAGTAGTTGCGGCGGATGCGCCAGCCCAACGCTTCGAGCATCGAGATGCGGAAGCGGGGGTGCATCAGGTCGCGGGCCATGATGTCGCGCCAGGTCTGGCCGGGGGCGTAGCCCATGAACATCGGGGCGAAGTAGTCGGCTTCGAGCAGGCGCAGCCGGTTCTGCCAGATGTCATAGTGGCGGTAGCGCCGCGCTTCGATGACCAGGAAGAAGTAGACCAGGACCGAGACGAGGAGCAGGACGACGTGCCGCCCCGGGTCCTCCGCGCCGAAGGCGAAGCTGATGGCGGCCCCAGTCGTCACGACGGCCCAGTTGGTCGTCGTATCGAGGCGGCTGCGCCAGTGGTCGGCGCGGCCTAGCTCGGCGCGGTAGAAGTGAATCAGCGCGGCGTTGAACTCGACGCGGTTGACCGGCTCGAGCGTCGGTTTCTCCTGGCTCAGGTTGACGTACGAGGTCATGGGCGTGTCCCTCGATGGTTAGGGCGATGGGCGTGCAATGCTCCAGCACGACTCCCTATGATAGGACGCTCGGGGGTTTGCGTCAAGGGCGACTCTCGGCTCGCCACGACTGAAAAGGTGACTATACTTGCTCGCTAATCGCTGATTCAGCTAACTTGCTCTGCTGGAAAGACCATTTCGACTG
>CAZFUK010000196.1:0-4786 GCA_964522005.1 uncultured Anaerolineales bacterium
GGTCAAGCCGGTCTCGGACGAAGAGAAGGCCAACCTGCGCTTCTCCGGCCAGCAGGCGATGCGCTTCGCCCTGGACCAGTGCGCCATTGGCCCCCGCCCCCCGGGCAGCGCGGCCCTCCAGAAGACGCGCGACTACATCATCGCCAACCTCAAGGATAACGGCTGGACGGTCGAGCAGCAGCCCTTCGACTTTATGGGGGTCCACAACGAGAACATCATCGGCAAGAAGGGCGACGGGCCGGTAACGATCATCGGGGCGCACTTCGACACGCGCCCCATCGCCGAGAAAGACCCGGACCCGGCCCACCGCCAGACGCCCATCATCGGCGGCAACGACGGCGCCAGCGGCGTGGCCGTCCTGCTGGAACTGGCCCGTGTCTGGGCCAAGACGCCGCCGCCCGGCCAGACCTGGCTGGCCTTCTTTGACGCCGAGGACTCGGGCAGCGGCGGGCTGCCCAACTGGCCGTGGATCGCCGGGTCCGAGTACATGGCGGCTCACCTGACGGTCACGCCCAAGCAGGTCATCGTGGTGGACATGATTGGCGACCTCGACCAGCAAATCTACCTGGAGACCACGTCGTTCCAGCCCCTGCTCAACCGCATCTTCGATGTGGCGGAGGGACTGGGCTACAGCCGCTGGTTCATCCGCCAGCCGCGCTGGTCCATCCTCGACGACCATCACCCCTTCTTGACGCGCTACGGGACGGCCGTGGACCTGATTGACTTCGACTATCCGTACCACCACACGGTGGCCGACGACTGCACCAAGATCGGGCCGGACAGTCTGGAGCGGGTCGGCCGCACCCTCGAGCTATTCATGCGGCGCGGAGGGTAAGTGTTAGCCCGCTACACCCTGCTCAGCCTGCTGGCCCTGCTCGCCGCGCTGGTCGGGTTGACCGCCCTGGCGCGGCTCCACGCCCCGCTGCTGGCCGCCCCGCTCGCGGCCGACCCCGCCACCGTCCAGCCGGCCAATCCGTCCCTGCGCCAACTTGACGGGCCGACGACCACCTTCAGCAATCACACCCTCATCACCATTCACTCACAAGGCCAGGCGGCCCCCTATCCGTCGTCCATCACCGTGGCGGGACTGCCCGGCGCGGTGACCCATGTCGCCGTGCGCCTCCTCGGTGTGAGCCACACCTACCCCCGCGACATAGACGTCAAGCTGGTCGCGCCAGACGGCCGCCGGGTTCTGCTGATGAGCGACGCCGGGCCGGCCCAGGGCGCGCAGCCGCTCATCGGCGCGGTGTTCACCTTCGACGACAGCGGTCCCCCCTTGCCCTGCGAGGATGACCTGGTGAGCGGCGTCTACCGCCCCACCAACTGCCAGGACAACCAGGGTGGCGACGAATTGCCGGCTCCGGCTCCGCCCAGTGTCACCGGCGACAGCCTGAGCCACTTCATTGGCCTCCTCCCCAACGGGGTCTGGAGTCTCTATGTCCAGGACGATATGCCAGACGATGGGGGAGCCATCGAGGGCGGCTGGGAGCTGGTCCTCAGCGTCGGCTGTCCCCCCACCGTGGTGAGCGGGGAGGTACGGCTTCAGGCCCGCACCGACCATAGCGGGGTTCAGGTCGGACCGGTCACGACCGGGCCGGATGGCCGGTTTGAGTTTACGCTGGACCAGCCCGTGCCCTACACGGTGCGGGCCTTCCACCCGCGCTATCTGCCGGCCCAGTTCACCCTCTACGACGTCTGTGGCCCGGTGACCCTGCCGACCGTCCTGCTGTTAGGCGGGGATACGGACAGCGATGGCCGTATCGGCATTGCCGACCTGGTGCGCCTGGGCAGCAACTATGGCACCGACCCGGCCGCCGACCCACTGGCCGACATTGACGGCAATGGTCGGGTGGACATCGCGGACCTGACCATGGTGGGCAGCAACTACAGTCTGGAGGAGTCGCCCTGGACCAGCCCGGCGCAGGTGGGCGGGCAGGTAGGCGGGGGCCAGGGTCAGCGGTAAAGGGGGGGCGTTACAGGACGAGGCGCATCTGGATGTGGCCGATGCCGATGAGGTCGCCGGGGCTGACGACCAGCGGGCGCAGGACGCGCGCGCCGTTGAGATAGGTGCCGTTGCGGCTGCCCAGGTCCTCGACCCACCACCGCCCCTCGCGGAAGCTGAGCAGGGTGTGCTGGGAGGAGATGGCCGGGTCGGCCAGGACGATGGTATTGGACAGGTCGCGGCCAATGGCGGTGACGGGCAGCAGGTTGAAGCTCTCGCCCGGGCGCAACTCGCCGCCGCTCCCCTCTTCCACCACCAGGCGGGCCAGGGGGCGTGTGCTTCGGCCGGCCCGGGCGGCGGTGGCGCGGAGGTCACGCCAGACGAGCCAGACCACGGCGCCGAGGAAGGCATACAGCAGGGCCAGCAGGCCCAGACGCAGGACGAGGATGAGACCGGCGGTGGGGGCGTCAGGCATACTCAGGCTCCACGGGGGCGGGGGTCAGCGGGGGGTGGGGGAGGCGCCGAGTTGTCGGCCGGGGCCGCGCTGACGCGGAAGACGAGCCGCTGGCCGCCCAGCGTCAGCACATCGCCGTCGCGCAGCACCACTTCCTCGACCCGCTGGCCGTTGACCAGCGTGCCGTGGGTGCTGCCCATGTCGCGCAAGACGTAGCGCCCGTGGCGTCGCTCGACCTGGGCGTGGTGGCGCGAGACGCCCGCGCTCTCCAGGATGAGGTCGTTGTCCAGGGCGCGGCCCAGGCTCAGGCGGGGGCCTCGGATGGGGACTTCGCGCACGCCGTCGCTCAACCAGGCCACGGTCGGCGAGGCGGGCACAGCCGTCGGGCCGCCCTGCATCGGCCCCACGCGGAGTTCCTGGGTCATGCCTGGCCCGCCGAGCGTGACACCCTGGGCGTCCATGAGCTGGGCCACGATGCGCGTATCGCCCTGGCGGACATTCGGGTCGGTGTGCAGCGTGACATGCGGGCGGCCGATAAAGTTGTACTGCCGCTTTTCCGCCGTCTCCCCCAGGTAGGCCGCCAGTTCGCTCTCCAGCCCGCCCTGGAACGAGGCGAACGCCGTCAGGTCGGCCGGGTTCAGGTGCACCTGGTAGTGGTTCGGGACAAAGACTTTGCCTGCCCCAATCGTCTGCTGGTCGTCCATGATGCGCGCCAGCCGCTTCGCCAGTTCGACCGGCTCCAGCCGGCCGCCCATCAGCCGCCCCAGCGAGCCTTCCAGCAACTGCTCCGCGAACGCCTCAAACCGCTGTAGCCCTTTCATGCGCCTTACTCCTCGCCCGTGGCGTGTCCCTCCCTCTTAGTATAGCGACCGGGTGTCGTTCTGTCTAGCCAGACGAATTGAATTAGTTCACGTATGAAATAGCCTCCTCGCAGCGTCATAACACCATTGGCGATGGTAGTGGGGTTCCATGTGGTCTTCCACAAGACAGCATATTAAGACACCGCATACATGGAGGGTCAGACCTAGATGGCGGCGACAGGTACAAGCGGGGCGGCCCGCCCACACGGTTGGGCCAGGAACAAGACGATTACCATGTACACCACGACGTGGTGTTCGGACTGCGAGCGGGTGAAGCGGTTCTTGCGCGGGCGAGGCATTGGCTATCGGGAGATTAACATCGAGCAGGACGCGGCGGCGGCGGCGTTTGTCGAGCGGGTCAACCGGGGCTATCGCTCGGTGCCGACGCTGGACATTGAGGGCACGACGGTCGCGGAGCCAAACCTGCGGCAGTTGGTGGAGATGTTCGAGTAGAGGCTGAGGGGCACATGATAGACCTGACAGGTCTTGCGAAGTCCTCGAAGGGGGAAGACCTGTCAGGTCGGCTGATACAGGGCAGACAGACCCTAAAGGTTTCGGAAACCTTTAGGGTCTGTGTTTGGGGCAACTCGTCGGCCGCGCCAGGCGACGAAGAGAGCGAGGCCGCCGAGCGCGAGCAGGGTGAAGAGGCTGCCGGCGCAGGTCAGGACCAGCAGGCCGACGGCCAGCCACGGGAAGGCGGCGGTGTTGGCCGTGATGACCGACGTCTGCGCCACAGGGCGGGGCAGGGCCGGTGGGCGCGTCGGCTCAAAGACGACCAGGCCGCCATCGGGGAACAGGGCCACGCGGCCTTGTTTGATCTGCTCGGGCAACTCGTCCACCGTCTGTGTTAGAGCCATGACGGCATAGTTGGCCCGCTGGAACTGCGGCGGGTGGGGGCCGACAAAGACCTGGGGCTTGCCGACATAGAGGTCGTTGACGTGAACATAGGTCAGCCCGTCGCGGTCGCGTTGCCCGACGCCCGCCTCGTCGGCGACCACAATCTCGAAGTGGCAGGCGCGGGCGTCACAGTCGGCTTCGTCGCGCCCCACCTCGCGGCCGTTCATAAACACGATGACCACTCGCCCGACGCCCGGTTGGCCCTGCGCGTCGAAGACGCTGCCGTCAAAGATGACGTACTCCGGCGTCTGGGCGGCCGCTGTGCCGGTCAGGACCAGCGCCGCCAGCAGTGAGCACACCACCAGCCACACACGCTTCACACCGCCTCCCATCAGGTCTCTCCCATCAGGTCTCACACATTAGGTCTTACACAGCCTAAGAGTTATATGCTAACTTAACGCGTCACGCCCAGTGGGGGATACGCGGGCGGTTTCGGTTTAGGGTGCTTTCAGGTGTCGTAATTCAAACCGTAATCTAATTCTAATATGATAGAGATGTAGGGTTTGGGGGGAGGAGCACTGTCCGAGGCGGACGATACAGCATAGTCGCCCACGCTGGGTTGGGGGGGGACTATGTGGCGGCCCGCGTGGACACGGCCGACGATGCGGGATGGTCACCAGTGCTGTCCGCGGC
>CAZFUK010000196.1:4796-8892 GCA_964522005.1 uncultured Anaerolineales bacterium
TGTATCCGCCTCTCGCCTGGCCCTGTCCCCGTGCTTACCTCCGCGTCACCTCCCACGACCGTGACGCCCTTCTGCGGCCCCTCGTCAGCCTCACGGCTGGCCGAGGGGCCGCAGTGTCTTTCGCGTAACTTTCACTCTTGACTGGTATCCGCGACCGCCCCCCGAACGTCTCTCTGCTAGAACCACAGGAGGTAAGCCAGGTGGGAGGGGTGAATGAGGCCGGGCGTCCAGGGCCGGCCTCAGGGGGAAGCCCATGCGACGACACGCGCTGACCGTGGCCCTCGTGGCCGTCCTCATGCTGATGGTCGGACGCCCGGCCGCCGCCGACGAGTCCCCACCCGGCGCGGCCGCCGTGCGGCCCACTATCATCCTGCTACCCGGCGTCATGGGCTCGCGCCTGACCAACACCCCACCCACCACTGGCGGCTGTACCTGGCGGCCGCGCGGCGAGGTCTGGCCCAACATGGGCGGCCTGCTCACCTTCCGCTACAACCAGTACCTGGGCACGTTGACCCTGGCCGACGACGGCGCGCGGCCTGCCAACGGCTGCGACCAGGTCCAGCCCAGCGGTGTCCTCACCCGCCTCGACCTGCTGGGCCTGCCCGTCGCCCACCTCTACGACGGCTTTGTGGACGAGATGCGCCGCGCCGGCTACGACGTCTACCCGTTCGACTATGACTGGCGGCTGGACCTGGAGACGAGCGCGGCCCGCCTCGACGCCTTCATCCAGCGCCTCCACGCGCCGCGCGTCGTCCTCGTCGGCCACAGCATGGGCGGCCTGGTCGCCCGCCAGTACGTGACGCGGCCGGAGCGGGTGGCCCGCCTGGAGCGCGTGATCACCGTCGGCACGCCCTACTGGGGCGCGCCGGCCATGGCGATTCAGATGCGCTCGGGCCAGACCGGCCTGCCCCTGGACCCCATTCTGGACGACACCAACATCTGGACCATTCTCCGCAACGCGCCGGGGCCGATGCAACTTCTGCCGTCCGAGGCGTTCTTCCAGGCCGGCGTCCCCGCCTACTACTTCATTGATACCGACCGCCCCCTCCCGTCCTATCTCGCCACCACGCGCTACTTCACCGAGCGCGGCCAGAACGCCGGCCTGCTCGACGCCGCGCGCCGCCGCCACGCCGCCATGGACCGCTTCGACCCGGCCATGACCTGGCCGCCGGGCTTCTACCACGTCCTGGCGGGCCGCTACCTGCCGACGATCCGGCTGGTGCGCGAGTACCCTTGCGCGGGCGGTCAGCCGGCCGTTGGGCCGAATCGCTGTGTCGAGGAGCGGGGCTACGAGGCGGGCGACGGCACCGTGCCCTGGACGAGCGCCGGGCTGCCCGCGCAGTCGGGCAACGCTAGCCTCTGCCTCTACGACGGGCCGGGGCCGGACACCTCCAGCCTGACGTCGCCCCACGGCGCGATGATGGTGGACCCGGTCGTCATCGCCGACATCCGCCAACTCATCGAGGGCAAGGCCAGCCTCACCTGCCGCCCGCCGCGCGGAGCCAAGGCCGCCCCGGCCAGCGAGTTTGTCGAGGTCGCCGTCGAGGGCGAAGCAGCGGTGACGGTGACGGACGGCGCGGGCCGGGCCGCCCAGGTGGTGGAGCCGGGCTACGTCCGCAACGACCTGCCGGGCGTCCTCTACCAGGCCTCGGCCGGGCGGACGGTCGTCCTCGTTCCGGCCCGCGCCGCCTACCACCTGGTCCTCCAGCCCCAGACCAAGACGCCGCTCCAGGTGCGTGTCACACGCTTCGCCCTGCCCGCCGAGCAACCCGCGCAGATAGTCGAGCAGGCCGTCTTTGTAGACCTGACGACCACGCCGGGCAAGGCGAGCCACCTGAGCCTCGACCCGGCCGCCGGCCTGGCCGCCCTCCGCCTGGCGGTGGACGTGGACCAGCAGGGCAAGGGCCGCCTGACCGAGCCGCCCGCCAGCGTGCTGGACGCGGCAGCCGGCGCCGACCTGACGCTGCCCGTCACACGAGTCCAGGTGGACCACGACGCGGCCGGCCGCGCCGTCGTGACGCTGAGCGCCGCCGACGCGGGCGCGGGCGTCCTCAAAACCGAGTACAGCCTCGACGGCGGCCAGTCGTGGACCCTCTACCGCGCTCCCCTCACCCTCGACCCCGCCCAGACGCCGACCCTCGCCGCGCGTTCCATCGACCGCGCCGGCAACCGCGAGTTCCCCTGGCCCACCGCCGTCCTCAAGTAGGGGTGAACCTCTGTGTTCACCCCTATCCCCATGTTCACCCCACCCGGCTCGGACCACCCTCTCCCCACCCCCCTGGGGAGGGGGTAAGAATGCTGGACGGCGGGCGACTAACGCAGTAGGGGAGAGTACTATAGAGTAAAGGATGGGCGTATGAACGACGAGACGCGGCGCGACATGGTCAACCGCCTGCGCAGCATCCAGGGCCATCTCAAGGGCATCGAGCGCATGGTCGAGGAGGACCAGTATTGCATGGACATCCTGGCCCAGACCGAGGCCGTCGCCCGCGCCCTGGCGAAGCTGGACGCCCTGATTCTGCGCAATCACCTGACGACCTGCGTGACGACAGCCATCCGAGGCGACAACCCCGACGACCGCGAACGAGTCATCGGTGAGTTGATGCGCGTCTACGAGAAGTCGGACAAGCTGTAGTCCCGTGGCTGGACTAAGCGGCTGGATAAGGAGAGAGGATGACACGACAGCCTAACCGACGCTGGCTGTGGGCTGTGGGGGCGCTGGTAGCGGTGGCCGTGGTGGCCGCCGGGTGGGCCTGGGGCGCCCGGCAGGCTCCGTCGGCCCCGGCGACCGCGCCGACGAGCGGCCAGGCCGGCCCCCGCATTGCCTTCGATGAAACGGTGTACGATTTCGGCAAAGTGCCCTTCAACCAGAAGGTCGAGCACGCCTTTACCTTCCGCAACACGGGGAACCAGCCCCTGGTCATTACCGAGCGCCCGGACGTCGAAGTCGTCCAGGGCTGCTGACCGCCCCAGCCTGTCGTCGGTGCGACGACACTTCAGCCAGGGCAGTCGAGCGTGCTACGGGTGGTGACGAGCATGGGGGAGGGCATGGGTGGCCAGCACGAGTTTCGCTTCAAGGTCCGTACCAATGACCCCATCACGCCGGAAAGCTTCGTGACCGTCAAGGCGGTCTTCGGACCGTAAACAGCTAGCGCTGCCACTAGCGGTTATTCGACCAACCGTCGGCCGGCCATGCCCCAGCGAAGAGGATATACCTCTTCGCTGTCTTTTTTAGGAGAGGGGACTATGCAGCACGCAGCCTATCAAGTCAGCCACACCACGTTCCAACTGGAGGACGTGCATTGCCTCGATTGCGCGGAGGCGGTGGAAGCTGTCCTCAAGGCCCAGCCCCACATCACCGGCGTCCATCTGGATTGGGCCAACAACGTCGCCCACGTGAGTTATCACCCAGGTATGCTAGACGAAGCCGAGATTCGGCGGCTCATCGCCACGACCGGCTGCCGGTGCGCGCCCCAAGGGCACGGCGAGCATGACCACGCAGAGCCGGCCGTCTCGCCGGCGCAAGGATGGGCGCACTTGGCGCATGGGGTTGAGACTGGGCCGGTTAACATGGGCACCAAGCACGACCGTATGCAGTACGAGATGCCGGCCACGGCGGCCCACAGCCACGCCCACGCCCAGCACGACGGTTCTCACGTCGGACCAGTGGGTCACGCGGAAAGCCAGGGTGTAAGCCACATCGGCCATGAACAGGCGCATGACCATATGGACCATGACATGTCCGATCCAGGCATGGCAGCCGCGATGGAACGCGACATGCGGAACAAGTTCTGGGTCGCGCTGCTGCTGACCATCCCGACCGTCCTGTACTCGCCGCTCGGCATGAACCTGCTGGGCGTGCGGCTGCCGACGTTCGGCTTGGACCTGAACGTGATCATGTTACTGCTCTCGACGCCGGTGGTCTTCTACTGTGGCTGGCTGTTTATCGCCGGCGCTTACTACTCGTTACGGCGGCGCATGCTGAACATGAGCGTCCTCATCGCCACCGGCGTCCTGGCAGCGTACCTGTTCAGCGTGTTGATCACCGTCATCGGTGGCGAAACCTTCTTCGAGGCGGCGGCCATGCTCGTCACCT
>CAZFUK010000197.1:0-8846 GCA_964522005.1 uncultured Anaerolineales bacterium
CCGCACGAACGCGGAGATCGGCGAAGCCTTCGGGAATGAAGAGCAGGTGCAACCCCAATTGCTCGGGATTATAGAGGTCCTTGAGAACCTCCATCGGGAACTCATCTTTGTAGTCCAGTTCCAACAAGTACTCGGGCGTTAGCTTGCGCTCGGCGTACTCGCGTAGGGTGGACAATACCATCTCCAGGGTATCGCGGTCCAAACCCGCCATGGTGCCCTCCTTAAACAGGCGCTGTCATACGTGGAGTCTCTATCGAGAATCAATCCCGCCCATTCTAACCCAAGAATCGCCTCCTGCATGATAATACTTGTACGTCTGGGATGGAGATATTTTCACAAACAGCCCCCCTTTAACCGTAATCAACTCTCATACGCCAGTGGTCAAATCTTCACCTACCGGCGCGAAATGACTGGTATAGTAGGCATAAGTTGAGTCGCGCAGGAGAGGGAGTACCACTATGCAGCCAACCACCCATTATGAGGAAGTCGAATCGGTCGTGATTCGCTTCGCCGGTGACTCGGGCGACGGGATGCAGGTAACCGGCTCGCAGTTCACCAACACGGCGGCCATCATCGGCAACGACATCAGCACCGTGCCCGACTACCCCGCCGAGATTCGCGCCCCGCAGGGCACGCTCGCCGGCGTCAGCGGTTACCAGGTCCACTTAGCCAGCCGCAATATCTATACCCCAGGTGACGAACCCGACGTGCTGATCGCCATGAACCCGGCCGCCCTGAAGGTCAGCCTCCGTGACCTGGCCCCCGGCGGTCAGATCATCGTGGACACCGACGAGTTTACCCCGGCTAACCTGAGCAAGGCCGGCTACACCCAGTCGCCGCTCGACGACGACTCGCTCCAGGCGTACACCGTGTACCCCGTGCCCATTACCACACTGAACCGCAACGCGCTGGCCGCCATTGACGGCCTCACCCAGAAAGAGGTGGACCGCTCGCGCAACTTCTTTGCCCTCGGCCTCACCTTCTGGATCTATGACCGGCCGCTGGATACCACCCTGGAATGGATCATCGAGAAGTTCAAGAACCCCAAGGTGGCGGCGGCCAACGCCCGCTCGCTCCGCGCGGGGTACGACTACGGCGACACCACCGAGGCGTTCAGCACGCGCTACCGCATCAAGCCCGCGCCCCTGCCGGCCGGCAAGTACCGCCAGGTGACGGGCAACGAGGCGACGGCGCTGGGCCTGGTGACGGCGGCGCAACTCGCGGGCAAGCCCCTGGTCTATTGCAGCTACCCCATCACACCGGCCAGTGATATTTTACACAATTTAGCGCCATTGAAACACTTTGATGTGCGCACTTTCCAGGCCGAGGACGAAATCGCCGCCATGGGCGCGACCATCGGCGCGGCGTTCGGCGGCGCGCTGGCCGCGACCGGCACGAGCGGCCCCGGCGTCGCGCTCAAGAGCGAGGCCATCAACCTGGCCGTGGTGCTCGAACTGCCGATGGTGATTGTGGATGTGCAGCGCGCGGGTCCCAGCACCGGCATGCCGACGAAGCCAGAGCAGACCGACCTGTTCCAGGCGCTGTTTGGCCGCAACGGCGAAAGCCCGCTGCCCGTCCTGGCCCCCGCCACGCCCGCCGATTGCTTCGACGTGGCGATTGAGGCGGCCCGCCTGGCGGTGCGCGCCATGACTCCCGTGTTTGTCCTCTCCGACGGGTATCTGGCGAACAGCGCTGAGCCGTGGGCCATCCCCGACCCGGCCACCCTCGCGCCCATTCCGGTGGTCCATCCCACGGAGCGCCAGGGCCAGCGCTATCTCCCCTATGCCCGTGACGTCGCCACGCTGTCGCGGCCGTGGGCCCTCCCCGGTACGCCCGACCTGGAGCACCGCATCGGCGGCCTGACCAAGCAGCCCGTCACCGGCAACGTCTCGACCCAGCCCCTCGACCACGAGCAGATGATTCGCGAGCGCGGTGAGAAAATTCAGCGCCTCGTGGACGTTATCCCGGACCTGGAGGTCTTCGGGCAGGCCCAGGGCAAGCTTCTGGTGGTCGGCTGGGGCAGCACTTATGGCGCGATCCGCCAGGCGGTGAGCCAGGCGCAACACGCCGGCCTGTCCGTGTCGAGCATCCACCTGCGCCACCTGAACCCGTTCCCGCGCAACCTCGGCGCGATTCTGGACGACTTCGATCAGGTGCTCGTGCCGGAGCTGAACCTGGGCCAGTTGGCCTTCTTGCTGCGGGCGCGCTATCTGCGCGACGTGGTATCGCTGCCCAAGGTCCAGGGCCGACCGTTCAAGATCAGTGAGATTCGCGCCAAGATTGACGAGTTGGTATAGGAGGAGCCGCCATGTTAGACGTTGCCCTGCAAGCTGCCCCGCGCCTGACGCGCAAGGATTTCGTCTCCGACCAGATGGTGCGCTGGTGCCCTGGCTGCGGCGATTACGCCATCCTGGCCCAGATGCAGCGCGTGCTGCCGGAGATTGGCGTCGCCAAAGAGAACATTGTCTTTGTCTCGGGTATCGGCTGCTCCAGCCGCTTCCCGTACTATATGAACACGTATGGGATGCACAGCATTCACGGCCGCGCGCCGACCCTGGCGACGGGCCTGAAGCTGGCGAACCCCGACCTGACCGTCTTCGTCATCACGGGCGACGGCGATAGTCTGTCCATCGGCGGCAACCACCTGCTCCACGCCTGCCGCCGCAACGTGGACATCAACATCATCCTGTTCAACAACCGCATCTACGGCCTGACCAAGGGCCAGTACTCGCCCACCTCGCCGCCCGGCACCAAGACCAAGTCCTCGCCCATGGGCAGCCTCGAAGCGGCGTTCAACCCGCTCAGCGTTGCCCTCGGCGCGGAGGCGTCGTTTGTCGCCCGCACCGTGGATGTGCAGACCAAGCACATGGCCGACGTGCTGGCGAAGGCGGTGACCCACAGGGGCACCTCGTTCATCGAGGTCATGCAGAACTGCGTCATCTTCAACGACGGCGCGTGGTCCTACCTGGCCGACCCAGCCGTGCGCGAGGAGAACAGCCTGTTCCTGGAACACGGTCAGCCCATGATCTTCGGCAAGGCCCGCGATAAGGGTATTCGCCTGCGCGGTCTGCACCCCGAAGTCGTGTCCCTGGCCGACGTGCCCGCAGACCAGCTCCTGGTCCACGACGCCCACGCCGAGGACATCACCCTGGCGACCCTGCTGAGCCGGATGACCTACCCCGACTACCCGGTGCCGCTGGGTGTGCTGCGCAATGTCGAGCGCCAGACCTACGAGGACGGCGTGATGGGGCAGGTGGCCCAGGCGCAGCGCAAGAACGGCGTCGGCACGCTCCAGGGCCTCTATGAGGCGGGCGAGACGTGGCAGGTAGCTCCCCGCGCCGAGGAAGCCGAGTGCGCGTGTGAGGAGCCGGCCGGCTTCGACGGCGACGCTCTCGACCTCCTGAGCCGCTATCCGTGATGTGACATCATAAGACAATCGAATTCCCTGACCAGCGCAGGGAGGAGAGAGCCATGCCGGACAATGGCAATCCCACCGCCGGAGTCAAAGACCGACTCCGCATCCCCCATACCCCATACGCGGAACGCGAACCCGAGGCGAGAGTCCACGATTTCGGGGACATTGTCCTCGGCTACGACATCGAGACGGCGCGGCGCGAGGCCAGCCGCTGCCTCCAGTGCCCGCAGCCGTCGGGCTGCTCGGCGGCCTGCCCCCTCGGCAACGACATCCCCGCCGCCATGTGGCTCATCGCCCAGGGCGACTTCATCGGCGCGGCGAACATCTACCGCCAGACGAGCATCTTCCCTGAGATTTGCGGCCGTGTCTGCCCGCAGGAGCGGCTGTGCGAGGGGTCGTGCGTGCTGGGCAAGCGGCTCGGGCCGCCGAGCCTGGGCAAGCTCGAAATGTTCGTGGCCGACTACCAGCGCGCGGTCGAAGGCTGGCCCAAGCCCACGCTGGCGCCGGCCACGGGCAGGCGCGTGGCTATTGTGGGGGGCGGGCCGGCCGGCCTGGCCGCCGCCGAGAGCCTGACCCGCTTCGGACACCGCGTGACGGTCTACGAAGCCGCGCCCTACCCCGGCGGTCTGCTCCTGTACGGCATCCCGAGCTTCAAGTTGCCCAAGTCGCTCATCGTGGAGAAGGTCGAATACCTGGCCGGGCTGGGCGTCGAGTTTGTGTGCAACACCCGCGTCGGTCGGGACATTACGGTGGACGGCCTGTTCGAGCAGGGCTATCACGCCGTCTTCCTCGGCGTCGGCGCCAACATTGACGCCAAGCTCAAGGCGCCGGGCGTCGAACTGGGCGGCATCTACCAGTCGGGCGAGTACCTGCTGCGCACCAACCCACCGCGCGAGTTGACGCCGGACCGCTTCCGCGAGCCGCCGCAGGTCGGCCAGCGGGTGGCCGTCATCGGCGGCGGCGACACGGCGATGGACTGCCTGCGCACGTCGCTACGCATGGGGGCGGAAGAGGTGACCTGCTACTACCGCCGCACCGAGGCCGAGATGCCAGGCTCCAGGAAGGAGCGGCTGCACGCGGTGGAGGAGGGGGCGCGGGTCGAGTACCTGGTGGCGCCGGTGCGGTTCATCGGGGATGAGAACGGCCACGTGTGCGCCATGGAACTCCAGCGCATGGGCCTGGGCGAGCCAGACCAGACGGGCCGACGCCGGCCGGTGCCCATCAAGGGATCGGAGTTTATCGTGCCGGTGGATACCGTGGTTCTGGCGCTCGGCTACTGGCCGGATGAGACCATCGGCAAGACGACGCCCGACCTGAAGACCCACGACTACGGCTTGATTGACGCCGAGGGCGCCACCGGCCAGACGAGCCGACCGGGCGTGTTCGCCGGCGGTGACGCGGTCACCGGCCCCGACCTCGTCGTCACAGCGGTCGTAGCGGGGCTTCACGCGGCCACGGCCATCCACGAGTACCTGGCGTCGCTGAATTAACCACCCTTCTGGGGGACACAAACGCGGGCGGGAGAACCTTCTCCCGCCCGCGTTGTTTTACCACCTATGATAGCTGGTTTCGCCGTACTACCCGCGCTCAAAGCTCATAGTCAGACGAGCAGGGCACGGCGTAGGCCAGTTGGAGCGCCTCCATGGCGAAGTCGTCCACGGGGCGGAAGTAGCTGGCGACGCCGCACGTCTGGCACAGCACCCGCCCCCCGACGACGACCTCCCGCTCGTTGATGATCTCCTCGCCGCACTGTTCGCAGGTGACGCGATAGCCGTGCTTGCTCAGCAGCTTCTCCAACGACCAGTTGAGGGCAACTTCCTGGGCCAGCAGTAGCTCGTCTTCGGGCATCCTCTGGTAGCCCAGCAGGTAGCCCTCCCAGCGCGTGGTGGCTTCGGGCGCGTACTCCTGCGCCCGGTCACGGGCGGCCGGGTTGGGGCGGACGCGGAAGGCGCGGCCGGTGAATGTGTCCACGAACGTCGCGGCGGTCTTGCCGTAGTCGAGAATGCGCAGCGAGCGCCGTCCGACGCGGCAGCCGGTCGCCACGGCGATGCCGTCCGCGCCACAGCCGTCGAGTTCAACGAACGTCAGCAGCCGTTTGTCCGTCTGAGGAACGTCTATGCCCAGCAGCCGCCCGCCCAGCAAGCCCATCCGCACGCCGAGAACCTGACGGGGGCACAGGTGCTGGTGGAGAACGGCACAGGTGTTGAGTAGAGTGTCCAGGGAAGGCATCGTTGTCATCCTCACAGGGTGTACGGTGGAACGCGGCGTGACCCTAACGGTCGTCAAGACCGCTAGGGTCTGCCGAGACTCATGGCCACTGGCGCGTCTGCTTGGCGTTGTCGAGGATGTCGTCCACCCACGTCATGGCCGCGACGGTGGTCGGGAAGCCGACGGTCGGCAGGGCGAGCAGAAGCACCTGGTAGATTTCTTCGTTGGTCGCGCCGGCGGCGAGCGCCTTGCGCGTGGCGGAGTGGACCGCGCCTTCATAGCGCGCGCTGACGGCAATCGCCAGCTTGATCAGTTCGCGGGCCTTCTGGTCGAGCGGCCCCTCGGCGTGGGCGGCCTGCCCCATCTCATTATACGCCTTCCAGACGTCGGGAAAGCGGCTCATAAACGTCTCATAGGGCTTGGGCAGGTTATCAATGGTCACGATGACTCTCCTTGTGATGCTGAAGCGGAACTGCGGGGCACGGGCATAGGACGCGCCCGGCCCCGGGGTAAGCGGCTGCCGAACGGATTATGCCGTCGGAAGTCGCAGGGTGGACATAAAACGGCGTCAGGTGGACCGGCGAAGCGCGCCCCACACTTCTCGCAGGTGTGGACCTCGCCCTCGCGCAGCGTGAGGCTGGCCTGGGCGGCGACCGCGCTCAGGTCGGCGAGGGGCTGTCTTGCCAGCGCGCCCGGCTCACACAGGTCCAGGCAGACGCCGCAGTCGGTGCAGGCGGCGGGCTGGAAGCTGAGACGGAACGCCTTGTCGTCGGCGAGGCTGAAGCCCAGCGCGCCAGTCGGGCAGACGCGGGCGCAAACCCCGCAGGCCGTACACTCCTCGGAGGCGTACAGTTGCACGAAGGGCAGCGCCCTCACCCCCTCCTGGCGAGGGTGAGGGTGAGGGTCTGAGGGCATGGGATGGGAGACATCCCTCACCCCCGCCCCCTCTCCCAGAGGGAGAGGGGAGTCGGAGCCGAGCAGATGCTGGAGGGCGTTGAGCAAGCGGCGGCGCTCGCGGGGCGGCTGGGGTGTAGCCGCCGTTTCTTCCTCGACGGGCAGCAGGGCGCGGGCGGCGACGCGGGGCGCTTCGGCGGCGAACAGGCGGAACAGGTTCCGCCGCGAGACCGGCGGGTTGGCCACGGCGTAGACCGGGCGCGTGGCCCAGTCCCTTGCGGGAGCGTCTACGCTCGCCAGGGCCGCGCCCGGCTCGACGGCCGCCAACAGGCTCGTGGCCGAGGTGAGGCTGGCCTCGATGCGCGGGCGGGCCGCGCCGATGGGACAGCCGGCGCAGGCGTCCAGGCGCACAACGACACGCCGAAAGCCGAGAGCGCGCAGGCTGGCGTAGACCGCGGGGCCGAGCGCGGCCAGACAGCCAGCGGTACGGAGGACAAGCTCACTGCCCGCCGGACCCTCTTGGGGGGCCGGATGGCGAGCGCAGGCCAGTTCGACCGTCTGGGCTGCCTCGAAGCGCGGCGCCAGGTTCAGCAGCTTGGCGACGCCGTCGTCGCCGCGAATGGCGTCCACGGGGCAGACGTGCAGACAGGCGCCGCAGGCCGTGCAGCGTTTCTCGTCCAGCGCCACCGTGGGCAGGAGACGCAGGGCGTCGAAGGCGCAGGCCCGCACGCACAGGTCACAACTGGCGGCGTGGTCCAGGGCGTGGACGCACCGCGCGGGCTGGACTTCGACCGCCGACGCGGTCGCCGTGAGGCGGTCGGCGAGACCCAGCAGATTCATAGCGGCGCCGCCGGGACCAGCCGCACGCTAAACGCGGCCGCCGCCTGGGCGAGACAGCCTCGCGTCAGGTAGGCGATGCCACGGTAGTAGTCAGTATTGGCGTTGTCAATGACCAGCTGGAGGCACTGGGGCGCCCAGCGCAGGAGGTGCTCGCCCAGGAAGCCGTGCTGCGCCTCAATCACCGCCTCGGCGCTTTCGCCCTTCTGGACGGCGGCCAGCCCCAGGCTGCACAGGTGGACCAGGAAGGCCAGTTCCAGCCCCAGGTGGTCGTCGGGTTCGGCGTTGAGGCGAGGCGCTTGCAGCCCATACTGGGCGTACAGGCGGCGCACTTCCAGCGTCGGCTGGTCAAACAACAGGTGTTCGCGGCTCAGGTAGACCGACTCCCACGGGGGAGCGAGGACGTGGCCGGGGCCGATGAACAGGCGGGTGTAGTCCCATTCCAGGTCGGGTTCGGTCAACTCGGACCAGGTGTGGGAGTAGTCCTGCAATAACTGAAGGCCGTGCCGTGTGTCCTCATCCGTGGGCGGTAGGGGCCAGTCGGCGAAGAGATCGTCGTCCACCAGGCTGTGGAGAAGCTCAGCGGTGGGCGGCTCGTAGAAGGCTTTGCTCAGAAAGCCGTAGGCCAGACCGAAGGCGGTAAACGTCTCTTCCCAGTTCGGTTGAGGATGGTAGCCGTTGGTAGGCATGAATGACCTCATCTCTCAAGCATAGCAAGCATATAACGAGCATCCAGTGTGGATACACCTGCTCCCTATTATAACGCATCGCGCCACGCCGCGCCGGTGAGAGTTCTGGGCGTAGCGGAAAGGAATCTTCACTCGGCTAACGTTTGTCGGCGTAGGGGCGAGGTTCCCGCGCCCTGGGCGGCGCAACCGCCCGGCGGGCGGGGAGACCCCGCCCCTACAGACCGACTCAGGCCGAGACCTGACAGGTTTCTGAAACCTGTCAGGTCTGGATAACCCGTTACAGCCCAATCTTGACGCTGGTGGCGTAGAACAGGTAGCGGCCGAGGACTTCGCCGACCAGGACCAGCCCGAAGGCCGCCCAGGCCAACTGCCCCAGCAGCGCTTCCCGTCCCACCCCTTGCGCCACGCGGTACAGGAAGAACCCGAACACGCCCGCGCCGAGGAACACCAGGGTTAGCCGCGCCACGAACGCCCAGCCGAACTGCTGCATCAGCAGGGCCGCGCTCGTCGCCGCGACACTGCCACCCGCCGCCAGGTTCGCCACCGCCAACGGCGCCACGATCAACTCGATGCCCATCAGAATCAGGGCGGTCAAGGCCAGACCCCGCAGCGAGCGGTGGAGCATCTCGGCCAGGTCGAGGTTGACGCTCGGGCGGCGCTGTTCGAGCCAGTAGACGGCGACGAAGGCGACACCCAGGGCCAGGGCGCCCAGGAGGAAGGTGGTGACGAAGAAGGAGACGGGGGTGGTCCAGGTGTTCCAGGCGGGCTGGGTGGGCAGCATGTAGACGCGGGCCATGGCGTAG
>CAZFUK010000198.1:0-2170 GCA_964522005.1 uncultured Anaerolineales bacterium
GCCGCCAGGTCCACCATTTACCTCATCCGAGGAGGCAGTTTACCTGAATCTGAGTCCCATCATTTTGCACGGGGTCCGTTTCGTTGGGGTGACTCAACGTGCCTTGAACAGGGGGTGGCAGGCGCACGGCAGCATCAGGAGCTGAGGAGGTTACGAGATGGCGAGTTCCATTCGCAAGTCCCGCGCGGACACCGAGGCGCCTCTCCCATTTCCGCGCCCGGCGGCCGGTACGCCTTCCTTGGAGGACCTGCTGAAGCAGATTCTGGTCTACCTGGAGACCCAGGCTCCCTCAGCGCGGCGCGAAGCCGCCGACGGGGCGGAACAACTCCTGGACCTGGAGGTGCGGGGCCGCCGCTATACCCTTCTCGCCCGTCCCCGCGACGAGGCGCCCGCCCCCCTTGCCCTCAGCCCCCGCGAGCGCGAAATCGTCCACCTCATCGCGCGTGGGCTGCCCAACAAAACCATCGCGACGGTCCTGGACATCAGCCAGTGGACCGTCGCGACCCATGTGCGTCGTATTTTCACCAAACTTGAGGTCAGTTCGCGGGCGGAGATGGTCGCCAAGGCGCTCCAGGAAGGGTTACTGTCGCCCGACGAAGCCCATTAGGCCAGGCGAGGGCTATGTAGCCGACGCTTAGCGCGTCTGGCGCGGGACGGTCAGGACGGTGTTCCAGCCGCCATAGCCGTCGGGCACCTGGAAGCCGTTCTCCGGGTCGGGCACCATCTCGCCGCCGTCGAGCAGGAACTTGTAGGCGTAGCGGCCGGGCGGGGGCGCGGGAATGGACAGCGTCCAGACGCCGGGCGCCTCCTCGGTAAACTCCGGGCCGTTGCGGTTCCACAGTGTAAAGCTGGCGACCAGGGTGACGCGGCGGACGGCCGGGTTCTGGTAGGTGAAGACGACGCGGCCCTTGCGCACCCACGGCGAGACCGGGCGGGTGGACAGCGGGCCGACTCCACGCCGCAGGGCAGCGGCGACGGCGCGGCTGGGGTTGACGACGCCGTAGCCCTGGCGCTCGGGCGGCACATGGGGCAGCGGGTTGGCCGTCTCGATGAGGATGCGCTTGACGGCCTCGGGGGTCAGCGAGGGGTTGGCTTCCAGCATCTGCGCCACCACCGAACTGACAATGGGCGCGGCGAACGAGGTGCCGTCCACGTGCTTGTAGTGGGCCGAGATGAGGTTGGCGGCGGTGAACTTGTGGCGGATGGCCTCGCGCAGCACGGCCAGCGGCGACGACAGGAACGGTTCCAGACCCAGCCAGCGCGGGGCGAGGCGCACCTCGGCCCGCAGTTCGGCGTCGGGCACGAACATGAGGCGGTGGAGGGCGATGGCCTCGGCGTGGACGCGGGTGCCCGGCAGGATGGGCGCGGCGACCCAGATGCTCGGCGCGATGAGTTCGGGCTTGGCATCTTTGCGCTGGTCGTCCCAGTTGGACCAGTACATGCGGTGCTGGGTGCGCACCAGGGTGTTCTGGTCGTCCAGGCCGCCCACGGTGATGACGCGCGACGCGCTGGCGGGCGGCACCAGCCGCCGCACCCCGCTGTTGCCTGACGCCGCCACCACAACCATCCCGCGCTGCACCGCCTCGTTGGCCTTGCGGTCCAGACGGTTGCCGGGCGTCGGGTCGTGGTCCCCCCCTAGCGAGATGTTGACCACTTTGATGTCATAGCGCGTCTGGTTGGCGATGACCCAGGCCAGGCCACGGTAGATCGCCTCTTCGGTGATGCGGTGGGTGAACGGGTCACTGACGCGCACCAGCACCACGTTAGCGTCCGAGGCGATGCCGCGATACAGCCCGCCGCTGAGGTAGCCATTGCCCGTCGCCGAGACCGAAGTCATCATGCCATGCCAGGAGGTAACATCCGGGCGGCTGAAGTCCGTCTCACCGATGGAGGCGGCGTCGGTGACGTCCACGAAGCGCAGGATGCGGTCCTGGGGCTGGGTCAGGTCGGGGTGGGGGTAGAAACCCGAGTCGATGAAGGCGATGGTCACGCCGCGCCCGGTGTAGTTGGGGTTGGCATGGACCCGCGTCGGCGTCGGGATGATGTGCGACAGGTTGGCGTCGTAGACGAGTTCGCGGTACTCGTTTAGCTCGCTCCAGGCGTTCTCGCGCGCCAGTTGTTGCAGCGCGCGTTGGAGATAACGGTCCGCGCAGCCCACGCACAGGCCGTC
>CAZFUK010000198.1:2180-8823 GCA_964522005.1 uncultured Anaerolineales bacterium
GCGCCGAACCAACCGTCGGCCGGCTGCCAGTCGGCCTGGTCCTCGTGGACAAGCTGAATCACGCGCTCGCCAATCGGGCCGGGGAACTCGGTGAAGAGGTCGTCACTCGTCTGGCGACAACTGGGGCAAACGAGTTGAGAGATGGGTTCAATCATACGGCTATGACGCGCTGCGGCAGGATAAATTACGCGGCCGGTTCACGCTTCGCCAGGGCGCGGTAGGCGATGTAGCCCGAGGCCAGGGCCAGCGCCCCTGCCGCCAGGAAGATGACGCGGGCGTTGACGGCCACGCCCAACGCGCCGGTGGCGATGAGGCTGGCGTTGTACGAGATGGCGAGCATGATGTTGAAGGCGCTCTCGACGCGCCCCAGGCGGTCGTTGGGCGTGTGAATCTGGACCAGCGCCGCCACAATGGATCGCGATGCGATGAGCGTCAGGCCGGTCACGAAGATGGCGACCAGGGCCAAGCGGAAGTCGGGCAGGAACGGGAAGACGGACAGGCTGAGGGCCAGGCCGACCATGCTGGCCCCGACAAAGGGCGCGGGGTGATGGTAGGCGATAGGCAGGGCGACGAGCGCGCCGCCCGCCACCATGCCTAGCCCCAGCACGCTGAGCAGCCCACCGATGCCGCTCGGGTCCACGTTGAACTCGGTCTGTAACTGGACCGTGCCCAGGATGATGACCGCGCCGAGCGCCATCATGCTTGAGCTACCAGCGGCCATCAGCCGCAGGATTAGGGGGCTGCTGCGCACAAAGTGCAGTCCCTCGAACAGCGCTGTGCGCAACTGGGCGGCGGTGAAGGGTTCGGTATGCACGTTGACGTGGCGGACACTCATCAGGAAGATGGCGACGCCCGAAGCGAAAAACGTCAGCGAGTCGAAGATGATGGCGGCCTGCGGGCTGAAGCGGGCGACGAAGATACCGCCGAGGGCCGGGCCGATGACCAGCGCCAGCACCTGGGTGGCCTCGACCAGCATGTTGGCGGCGACGAGGCCGGTCGGCGCGACGATCATGGGCAGGACGGCGTTGCGGGCCGGGATAAACAGCACGCCCGCTGTGCCCATGATGAAGCCGACGGCCAGGAGGAGGGGCAGCCCCCGCGCGTCCTGCACCAGCAGCAGCGCCAGCACGACCACGCCGCGCACGATGTCGGCGATGAGCATGGCCCAGCGGCGGTCGAAGCGGTCCACGATGACGCCGCCGAACAGCCCGAACAGGACGGTGGGCAGGCCGATGGAGGCGGCCAGCCCGGCCAGCGCCAGGGGCGAACTCGTCAGCTTGCTGACAAGGGTGAGCATGGCGACCAGCAGGAAGCTGTCGCCAATCTGCGACACGACCTGGCCGAACACGAGCAGACGCATATCGCGGCCGGCGACGGCCACCCGCAGCCCCGCCCGGCTCACCTCGCCCAGGGCGGCGGCCGGGTTGATCTCGCGCGGCGGGTCAGTTAGCTCAGGTTCTTGTGGGACGTGCGCCATGCCTCTATCCATTACGGTGGAAGACTTAGGAAGACGGTGGAAGCCAATAAACAGCAAAGTCGAGGCCGCGACGGGTTCAGGTGTGGCCCTACGCCCGGCTCAAGGCCTCGACTGTGTGAAGGGCGCTAACAGAACAGGACCAGGGGCGGTTCCCTACGAGTGGGAGCAGCCGTTGAACAACCAGAGGCGCAGCCCTTTGGGGCCGCGAAACTCGCGCGTCTCCAGCAGGTCCAGGTCGTCGTCCAACTGCTGGAGGATGTGGGAGCTATCGCCGTCCACCCGCGAGGCGTAGGTGACGACCCACAGCCGGTCGTACTCGCAGGCCAGGCTCATGAGCTTCTGCATGCTCTCGTTGCCCGGCGCGACCGCCGTCAGCCGCATGCCATAACCCCGCCAGCGCATCCCTTCGGGCAGCAGAATCAACTGACCATCCGGCCAGACCCAGCCGCCACCTTCTGGCAGGTTCGGCGCGTAGACCGCGCTGGCCATGGCGAAGTGGTGGGCCGGGAAGGCGAACAGGCCGTCGCCCGGCTGCTGCTCCGCCTGGAGCGTGGCGATGAGGCTGCGCCAGTCGTCACGCGCATCGTAGGGCGAGTGGTAGTAGGACCACAGGCCGACGCCATGCATCAGCAATAGGCATGCCCCGCCCAGACAGAGCCACGCTCGGCGGTTCAGGCCCATCGCCATGAGGACGAAGCTAAACGGCGCGACCAGAATCAGGTAGCGGGCCTCGAAGCCCATCGCCGTGACGCGGTCTATCAGGTAGACCGCCACGGCCGGTGTCAGCGTCCAGGTCAGCAGGGGCACGATGCCCGGATTGCGCCAGCCGAGCAGGACCGCCGCGCCCGCCAGGACGAGATAGAGGCCGGCCATGACGTTCCACCACACCGGCCGCGCCGCGATACCCGCCCCAAACTCCCCGCCCAGGCTCAACTGCGACGCCACCTCAAACACCGTGCGCCCGGACAGGCGCTTCCAGGTGCTCGGTTTGCTCGTGCCCGACGTGCCCTTGGTGATGAGGCTCACGGCGGGAATACTCGACGGCGCCTGGGCCAACAGGGCGCGGGCCTCCTGGACCACGTTGGACCACTGGGACGTAGGCCGCCCCACGCCGACGGTGGGCGGCAGAGCCGGCCGCGCCGGCACCGAGAAGCCGGCCGAGGCGACGACCGCCGCGCTCCACCACACCAGCAGGCCCAGCGCGGCCGAGGCGGCCAGCGGCCAGACGCGCAGCCGGCGCACCTGAGGCCAACCCCGCCACGTCAGACCGTGGGACAGCAGCAGGAACACGCCGTAGTAGTGGGTCAGCAGGGTCAGGGGCAGGAGAATCACGTAGCCCAGCCGCGACCCCCAGTCGCCCCGACTCAGGCGCAGGAAGCACAGGCTCGCCAGGACGCCAAACAGCAAGTACCACGTGTAGCCGCGCACCTCCTGCGACCGACTGATGAGGAAGGGTGAGGTGGCGGTCAGCAGCGCGGCCAGGTGGGCCTGGGCCGGCGTGACGTAGACCCGCGCCAGCCGCCAGACAGCCGGAATCGCCAGTGTCCCCGGCACGACGGCGTACAGGCGCAGGGCGAACTCGGCGCCCCACACGCCCGGCCACCAGTGCAGCAGGACGTAGGGCAGCCACGGCGTCTGGCTATCGGCGGCGACGGCCGGGAACAGGTCACCCAGCGGCAGCCGGCTCACCCAGACGGTAAAGAGTTCGTCGTACCACAGGCTCTGGCGGTCTATCCAGAGCACGCGGAGCGCAAAGCCTAGCAGAATGATGGGCAGCAGCGGGAGCCAGTCATGGCGCTCGACCTGGCGTTCCCAGACCTGTTTCACTTGACTCAGGCGCGACAAGGTTCCCCCCGTGGCGGCGATGATGGGGCGCGGCCAACCCCTCAAGCAGCAAGAGAACCGGGACGCGCGCACGGCCTGGACATCCCCCACCCCCTCGACGTGGCGGGAGGGAGGAGTAGGGGCCAACCCACGGTCGGCCCGGGCGGCGCAACGCCGGGCGACACCCCGCGAGGTGTCGTCATCCATCCCTATCTTATCAATATTCGGTCCGTTTGTCTAGTATGGAGACGGCCGCTCCCATAGACCTGACAGGTTTTGGAAACCTGTCAGGTCTGACGCTCTTCGTCAGGTCTAGCGCGCTCAGAGCATCAGCCGCACGACGACATCATTGGCGACCAGCAGCCCCTGGTCCGTCAGGCGCAGCATGTCGCCCTCCAGGCTCAGCAGGCCCCAGGCGGCCAGTTCGGCCAGGGCCGTGGCACGCGCCTCGGTCAGCCGGACGCCAAACCGCCCCTCGAAGCGCGCCAGGTCCAGCCCGGCCCGCAGCCGCAAGCCCAGCATCAGCGTCTCATTCATCTCCGTGGGTCGGTCAATTGGCTCGCGCCGCCCAATGGGCAGCCGCCCCGCCTGGACCGCCTCGACGTAGTGGGTCGGCGCGAGGATATTGGTGTACCGCTCGCCCGCGCGCCAGCCGTAGGCCCCGGCCCCCAGCCCCAGCCACGGCTCATTATGCCAGTACGTCTGGTTGTGGCGGCAGGCGTGGCCGGGCCGCGCCCAGTTGGAGATTTCGTAGTGCTCGAAGCCGGCCTCGGCCAGGCGGGCCATCGCGCGGCGGTACATGTCGGCGGCCAGGTCGGCGTCAGGGGCGGGCAGAGCGCCGGCGCGAATCAGGGCGCGGAGCCGCGTCGCCTCCTCGATGGACAGGGCGTAGAGCGACAGGTGGTGCGGGGCCAGGGCGAGCGCCTGGTCCAGCGTCGCCTCCCACTGGGCCATCGTCTGGCCTGGCAGGCCGTAGATAAAGTCGAGGGCCACCGCGAAGCCCAGCGCCTGGGCGTCCTGGACGGTGCGGGCGACCTCGGCGGGGGTGTGCTCGCGGTCCAGCAGCGGCAGCAGGGCCGGGTCGAAGCTCTGCACGCCAAAGCTCACCCGGTTGACGCCCAACTCGCGCAGCCCGGCCAGGTAGTCCCGCGCCAGCCCAGGATAGCCCTCCACCGTGATCTCGGCGTCAGGCGTTATGTCAAAACAACGCCGCAGCGCCCCCAGGACCATGCCCAGTTGGGCCACGCTCAACTCGGTCGGCGTGCCGCCGCCAAAGAACACCGTCGGGACACGACGGTCCGCCACCCGCGCCGCCCACAGTTCGGCTTCATGGCAGAGCGCGGCGGTGTAGTCGTCGCGCAGGGTCGGCAACGTGGCATAGTCCCCCATGCCATACGTGTGCAGGTTGCAGAAGTTGCAGCGCAGGTGGCAGAAGGGAATGTGGAGATAAAGACTAGGCATACTGAAATGATAGACGCAAGGGCGGCCCCGCGCTTACTTGAGCTTGACCCGCCCTCTAGCCCATGCTAGACTGGAGGGAGAGACGCCCTACGGAAACAGGAAAGCTTATGTCGAATCTCAAAGGCAAGACCGTGGTGCTGGGCGTGACGGGGTCCATCGCGGCGTACAAGGCGGCCATCGTCGCCAGCCAGGCGGTGCAAGCCGGCGCCGAGGTCCACGTGGTGATGACCCAGGCGGCCACGCACATGATTGGCCCGCCAACCTTCGCCGCGCTGACCCACCGGCCGGTCGTCACCGACTTCTGGGAGACACGCGGGACGGCCGACATCGCCCACGTCACGTTGGGCCGCGCCGCCGACGTGGTGATCATCGCGCCGCTGAGCGCCAACACCCTCGCCAAGCTGGCCCTCGGTCTGGCCGACAACGAACTAACCGCCCTGTGCCTCTCGACGCGCGCCCCCCTCCTCGTCGCGCCGGCCATGGAGACGGGCATGTGGCAGCACCCGGCCACCCAGGGCCACCTGGCGACGCTCCAGTCGCGCGGCGTCCACGTCGTCACGCCGGGCGGCGGCTACCTGGCGTCGGGCGCGAGTGGCGTGGGCCGGCTGGCCGACCCCCTGGTCATCCTCGACGCGGCGCGGACCGTGCTGGGGCAGGGCGGCGACCTGGCGGGGCGGCGGCTGCTTGTCACGTCGGGGGGCACGCGCGAGGCGCTAGACCCGGTGCGCTACATCACCAATCAGTCGTCGGGCAAGATGGGGCTGGCGATTGCCGAGGCGGCCCGCGACCGAGGGGCGCATGTCACCTTCATCCACACCACTGACCTGCCCGCCCCCTACGGCGCCGCCGAAGTGCGCGTCGCCTCCGCCGCCGAGCTAGACCAGGCCGTGCTCGACCAGCTGCCCCAGGCCGACGCGCTCATCATGGCCGCCGCGCCTGCCGACTTTACCCCGACCCAGCGCGCCGAGCACAAGATCAAGAAGACGGCGGACAACACCGAGGGGCTGACGCTCCACCTGGCGCGGACGCGCGACATCCTGCGCGACGTGGCCGACTGGCGCGCCCAGCACGAGACGCCGCGCTGCCGCGTCGTGGTCGGCTTCGCCGCCGAGACGCAGAACCTGCTGGACAACGCCCGCGCCAAGCTCCAGTCCAAAGACCTGGACCTGATTGTCGCCAACCCCGTGCCCCAGACCTTCGGCAGCGACATGGTCCAGGCGACGTTCCTGGACCGCGCCGGTGGGGTCACGCCGCTGGAGCCGATGCCCAAGGAGGCGCTGGCCGAGCGCATCCTGGACGAGGTCAAGGCGCGGCTCGGCCCATCCACTTGACGGCCAACTCGTCCAGATACCCCTGGCGGCGCAGTGTCTCCAGGGCGAGGTTAACCTGGGAGAAGAGGGCGGTCAGGTCCTTGCGGGTGGCGACCACATAGAACTCGTCCTCGACGGGTTTGCCCACCACCTCCACCCCTGGCCCGGCCTGGAGCGCCGTGACCATGTCCAACAGGGCCATGTCGGCCTGGCCCGACGTCACCGCCTCAATGACCGCCTCTGGGCTGGCGAGGCGCAGCACGCTGGCGGGCGCCGGCTTGAGACGGCGGGCGGCGGCATCCGAGGCCGTGCCCAGTTCGACGGCCAGGCGTTGGGGCACGTCGGGCGCCGGCTGCCCGGCGCGGACGACGCGCACCGGCCCGGCGTTGAAGTAGGCGCCGGTGAACACCAGGTCCTGGGTCAGGCGGGGGTCGTAGGGGAAGGCCGAGATGACCAGGTCCAACTGGCCCGCCCGCAAGCCGTCCACCAGGCTGTCGTAGGCCGTGGGCACGATGACCACCTCACGGCCCGTGAACGGCCCGATGGCATGGGCCAGGTCCACATCGTAGCC
>CAZFUK010000199.1:0-8816 GCA_964522005.1 uncultured Anaerolineales bacterium
GGGGCCGGCTTTGGCGGCTTGCGCGTCGCCAAGCAACTCGTCCGCCAGCCGGTGGACGTGACCCTGGTGGACCAGAACAACTTTCATACCTTCCAGCCCTTGCTATACCAGGTTGCCACGGCGGCCCTGGAGCCGGAGGGCATCGTCTACCCGGTGCGGGCCATCTTCCGCGCGCCCAACATCCACTTCCGGCTGGCGCGGGTCGAGCGGGTAGACCTGACGACGCAGCAGGTCGTCACTGACAACGGCCCTCTCCCCTACGACTATCTCGTGTTGGCGGCGGGCAGCGTCACCAACTTCTTCGGCAACCAGGAGATTGAGCGCCACGCCTTCGGCTTGAAGGACCTCCACGAGGCCGAGGCGCTGCGCAGCCACCTGCTGACCATGTTCGAGCGCGCCAGCGTGACGGCGGACCCCAACGAGCACCAGACCCTGCTCACCTTCGTCATCGTCGGCGGCGGCCCCACCGGCGTCGAGATGGCCGGCTCGCTGACCGAGCTGATCCACCAGAACCTGGTGCGCGACTACCCCAAGCTCGATGTTCAGTCGGCGCGGGTCATCCTGCTCGAAGCGGCGGATAGCCTGTTGGGTGCCTTCCCGCCGAAGCTGCGCGAGAACGCGCTGGAACAACTCAGGCGCAAGGGGGTCGAGGTGCGGCTGGGGGCGATGGTGGCGGGGGCGGACGAGAACGAGGTGCGCTTGAAGGACGGGACCAGCATCCCCACGCACACCCTGTTCTGGGCGGCCGGAGTGCGGGCGGCGGACCTGGCGCAGGGGTTGGGCCAGCCGACGGCGCGCGGCGGACGCGTCAAGGTGACGCCGACGCTGCACCTGGAAGCCGCGCCCAACGTGTTTGTGATTGGCGACATGGCCTACCTGGAGCAGGACGGCCAGCCCTTACCGCAGGTCGCGCCGGTGGCGATTCAGATGGGGGAGCAAACGGCGGCTAATATTCTGCGTCGCGTGCGGGGCGAGACCCTGCACCCATTCCGCTATAAAGACCCCGGCAGCATGGCGACCATCGGCCGCAGCGCCGCCGTCGCCCAGGTGGCCGGTCTCAAGTTCACCGGCTTCACGGCGTGGGTGGTATGGCTGTTCATCCACCTGATTCAGTTGATCGGCTTTCGCAACCGCCTGATTGTGCTGGTCAACTGGGCCTGGAACTACCTGCTGGCCGACCGGGGCGTCCGCCTGATTACCGTGCCCCCACCAGCGGCGGAGATAGACCGCCGCGAGAAGGTAGCCGGGTGAGCCTCAGGTCAGGGAGTGCTCGGGTTTGGGCTGGGCGAGCATGCGCACCATGTCGCGCAAGTCCAGCCACCACTGGACGCGCGGGCGCTCGTTGGGGATGTCTGTCTCGCTCAGCGCATCCGTCAGGGAGGTGAACTGAAGCCCCTCGTCGCGCAGCCCGATACACACGGCGTCAGTCCGGCCGTCGGCCATGCACTCCAACAGGTGGCGCACGGCGCGGGCGGCCATACGGCTGCCCTGGATACGGTCGAAGGGGGAGGGCGCGCCCCCGCGCTGGAGGTGGCCCAGGATGGCGGAGCGCGCCTCGTACATCTCGCCGCCGTCCTCCTCCAGGGCGCGCAGGATGGTGTCGGTGGTCAGGTAGCGCGACGCGCCGTCGCAGTTGATGACGATGCCCAGCCGCTTGCCCCGCGCGAAGCCCTCCTTCATCTGGGCGCTGTCCTCCATGAGGCGTTGGAGCGTCACGCCCTCCTCGGGCAGGTAGACCGTCTCCGCGCCCGTCGCCAGGCCGCTCATCATCGCCAGGAAGCCGCAGGTGCGGCCCATGACCTCCACGATGAAGACGCGGTTGCGGGCGAAGGCGCTCGTCTTGATCTTGTCTACCGCGTCCGCGATGGTGTTGAGGGCGGTGTCCGCGCCGATGGCGAAGTCGGTGGCGGGAACGTTGTTGTTGATGGTGGCCGGAATGCATACCATGGGGATGCCCAGCGCGGGGTAGGCGGCCGCGACGGCTTGCATATCAAACGCCGCCTGGTAAGCTGCCCAGCCACCCACTACCAGCAGCCCGCCGATGTCGTGCTGCTGCACGGTCTGCGCGATGCGCTCCCAGTCGTCGCCCTTGGGCAGGTAGCGCGACGCGCCCAACTGGGTGCCGCCGAGCGCCGTCCAGCCCGCCACCGTGCGCCATGTCATCTCCTCCAGCCGGCCGCGCACCAGGCCCTGGAAGCCGTCCTGGACGCCCAGCACCCGCTTGCCCGCGTTGAGTGCCAGCCGCACCGCCACGCGCACCGCCGCGTTCATGCCCGGCGCGTCGGCGCCGCCGGTCAGGATGGCGATGGGTTTGTCGTAGCCCGGCTCGTTCTCCGGGTTGGAGCGGCTGAGCGTGCTCGCCAGGTCCAGGATGTCGCGGAAGCTTCCGCCGCGTAGCTCCAGGGCCTTCTCCTGTTCCCCCTGCTCGATGAGGTCGTTTACGGCGCGGCTCTTGCTTACCACTTCCGTCAGGGGCGTCGTCACGACCCGATTGGCGCGCAGCCCAATCATGCGCGGCGGGTCAGCCGACCCGTTGACCAGTTCATTGACAGCCGCGACTCCCAGGCGGGTCGCCAGGATGCGGTCGAAGGCGGTGGGCGAGCCGCCGCGTTGGACGTGGCCCAGGACCGTGGCGCGCGCTTCGACCCCTAGCCGCTGGGCGAGAATTTGCCGCAGCGTCTCCGCGCCGATGGGCAGCCCGGCATGGCGCGCGCCCTCGGCGATGACGACCATGGCGTGGCGGCGGCCCGCGGTGGTGCCCGCCTGGAGGGCATGGCCCATCTTTTCGGCCCAGCGCCGTTCCAGGTCTTGCTCCGGAATGAGCACCCACGAACCGGCGCCGGCCAGCGAACTATAGAGCGCGAGGTAGCCGCAGTTGCGGCCCATGGTTTCCACGACAAAGGTGCGCTGGTGCGAGGCGGCGGTACTGATGAGGGCGTCGAGGGCCTGGACGATGTTGCGCAGGGCCGAGTCAACGCCGATGCTCATGTCGGTGCCGTAGAGGTCGTTGTCAATTGAGCCGGGCAGCCCGACGACGGCCAGGTGGTCTGGGGCGTTGGCCGCGCCCGGCGCGCCCTCCGCCCGCAGCGTCCGGAGGTGGCTCGCCCACTCGCGCGAGAAGAGGTCGGCGCCCGATAGGGAGCCGTCGCCGCCGATGACGACCAGCCCATCGATGCCCAGGGCGACGAGATGCCGCGCCGCTGCCAGCCGTCCGTCCAGGCGGCGGAACGCCTCCGAGCGGGCCGTGCCCAGGATGGTCCCGCCCTGCTGGAGAATCCCGCCGACGGCGTTCCAGTCCAGCCGTTGAATCATCTCGCCGCCGCGCACCAGGCCCTCATAGCCTTCGTGGACGCCGTAGACAAGCACACCCTTGTCCAGCGCGGCGCGGGTGACCGCACGAATGGCGGTGTTCATGCCGGGGGCGTCGCCGCCAGAGGTGAGCAGGGCTATTCGTGAGACCGTCATGGGACCTCCTCGCATCGTCCATGTACCCCACATAACCCGCCAATTATACACCGAATGATAAACGATGAGCGATGAACGATGAACGATGAGCGATGAGGACGAATTACCGACTACTGACTACTGATGACTGACGACTGACCGCCGAGCGGGCGTGCAACATTGCGGGGCGTGGAACGTATGGTATAATGGGGTTAGCTGCGTGATGCGTAAGCTAGATTGGTAGGTGGTATGCGAACACAGTTCAGACGATGGACCTTGGTGCTGGCCGGCGTGGTATGCCTGGCGCTGCTCCTGGTAGGCACGGGGCAGGCGCAGGGATCGGTGGTCAACTATCCCCGCTACGACGTGAACTACGCGGTTCAGCGGGACGGCACCATCCTGGTCACCGAGACGCAGACGGTGGACTTCCAGGGAACGTCCCGCCGCCGCGCCTTCACCGAGATTCCCCTGGTCAATATCGAGGACATGCGGGACATCGCCGTCAGCGAGCCGAACGGCCCGACCTATGTGCGCGGCGACGCCCAGTCCCCAAATAGCTTCCTGTTCAACCGGCGGACGGCGCCCAACGGCGATCCGGTCATGCGCATCGAGTGGGCCTTCCAGCCGACGAGTACGCAGCGCACGTTCACGCTTCAGTATCGGCTGCTGGGGGCGCTGCGCATCGCCGACGCGGGCGACCAGCTCTATCTCGCCGCGATTCGCAGTGGCCGCGCCGGTCCTATCGGGTCGAGTACGATTACCGTCGCGATGCCGCAGGCGGTCAACGCGAGCGACATTCGCGCCGAAGGCGCTCTGAATGGCCGCAACGCGACGACGGGGCAGGTGAGCGGCGGGCAGACCGTGACGTACACGCTGCGCAACGTCTCGCCTGATGCCCAGTACGAGGTGCGGGTCCAGTTCCCCCACGGCCTGGTGACGGCGACCCCGCCACGCTGGCAGCAAGCGGTGGAGCAGCAGGAACTGGAGCGCGAGCGCCAGGCCAACATCGCCGCCTCGGTCAACGTGGCGAGCCTGATTTTGGCCGGTCTCATCGCCGCTGGCGGCGGCCTGTTCGTTCTGGTCACGTTCCTGAGCCGTGGTCGTGACCCCCGCGGCCAGGCGCTGGCGAAGAACATGGTCGTGCGCGAGCCGCCGTCGGACCTGCCGCCCGCTGTGGTTGGGACGCTGGTGGACGAGCGGGCTGACGAGCGGGATGTGGTGGCGACGCTGATAGACCTGGCGACGCGCAATGTGATTGGCATCCAGGAAGCGGCGAACCCTGAACTGCTCGGTTCCAACCAGGACTTCCGCTTCACGCTGAACGATGGGGTGGACCTCAACCGACTGCGCCCCTTCGAACTGACGCTGCTGCGCGCCCTGTTTGGCGAGGAGCGCGAGTTCAAGATGTCGGCCCTGAAGGGCAAGTTCTACGCCTCCATGCGCCAGTGGATGGACGACCTCTACAAAGAGGTGACCGAGACTCGCCTGTTCATCGCCAACCCCGAAGCCATTCGGAAACGCTACTCGGGCATCGGCGTGGCGGTGATTGTGCTGGGCGGCCTGGTGGCGATGCTGGGCGTGTGCCTGAGCGGCGTTGGCGGCCTGTCGTTCCTGCCCGGCCTGAGCATCGTCGGCCTGGGCATCCTGTTCCTGCTCATCGCCCCGCGCATGCCCAAGCGCACGCCCGAAGGGGTGCGGCAGGCGACCCAGTGGCGCGCCTTCCAGGACTACCTGGCGAACATCCAGAAGTACGAGGGGGACCAGGCGCCCAAGCTGTTCAACCGCTTCCTGCCCTACGCCATCGCGCTCGGCATTGACCAGACCTGGGTGCGCAAGCTGGCGGCGGTAGGCACCCCGGCCCCGCCGTGGTTCCAGCCGGCCGGCAACTGGGGGCCTGGCTTCCCCGGCCCGTATGGCGGTGGCGGCGGCCCTGTCATCATCGTGCCGGGTGGCGGCTTTGGTCATGGGCGCCACCATCATGGTCAGGGTGGCTGGGGGCCGGGCGTACCCGGCGCGCCTGGTGGAGCCGGCGCCCCCGGCGCTCCCGGCCAACCGCCCAACCTGGACGATGTGAGCGACAGCCTGATTGATATGCTCAACCGGGCCGGCCGCTCGCTGGCCTCCGGTGGCTTTGGGGGTGGCGGGGGCTGGAGCAGCGGCGGCGGTGGTTGGGGCGGCGGTGGCGGTGGCGGCGGCGGGTCGAGCAGCGGCTTCGAATAATGGAGAGGGGTGTATGACGAACGAAACAGGCTTAACAGGCCGTATCCTCTGGGTCGTCGCAGGGATTCTGGCAATCGCCACCGTAGCCTTTCTGACCTTCGGTGGGGCTGAACGGGCAGGGGCTATCCTCTGCCTTGCGCCCGCGGCCGTCGTCATCGCCGCGTTGGTGGTGACCGGCGTGTTCCTGAACCGGCGCAGCGGGGTGGAAGAGGTTGAGGCCAAGGAGTTCGCCCAGGAGTCGGAGTGGCGGGACCAGGAACGGCGCACCCGCATGTACGTGGCCGAGCGCCTGGAGCAGGCGGCGGCCCGCCTGGGGGCAATTGAGACGGCTCCCAAGCCCTTCCTGGCCGAACTGCGCGGGCTGGCCGGACGTCTGCGCCGGCCGGGCTACGAGCAGGGTGTCGCGCCCAGCATCAACCAGGCCCAGTTCCAGGCCCTCCAGAGCCTGGACAGCGGCCTGATGGCGAAGGCCGACGAGCTGGACCGGGCGACGGACCGCTGGCTAACCGGCGACCACACCGCCCTGGAGACCGGGGCGGCCCAGTTGCGCCAGATGGTGGACCGCCGCATGGAGGTCTTGCTGGGTGAGGCGCAGCTCAAGACGGCGCGTGAAGTCCTGGCGGGCGGACAGTCGCCCCTTCAGCGCGGCACGGTCGCCGGTCTGAAGGTCAACGACGCCGTCTCCGCCGGGGGCGCCGACTACTCCGTCACAGGGCGGCTGCTCTTCGATGACCGGGGCGTCCAGTGGAGCCGGCTGCAACTGCGCGCCGGGGCCGAGGAGCGTTGGCTGCTCACCCTCAACGGTGGCGTGGACAACTACTGGCTGACGCCGACCCAGGCGCCGTCGGGGCTGTTTACGGCCAGTCAGTGGGAGTCGAGCGAGGGCCTGGTCTTGCGCGGCCAGGGCACAGCCGAGGTCGCCCTGGAAGGACTGGGCGGTGAGCGGCGCGGGCTGCTGATTGACTACCGCCGCTTCGCCGGGCCGAACGATACGCTCCTGTGGGCCGAGCGCTGGCCCGACGGCCAGACCTTCGCCTTCAGCGGTGAGCGCGTCGGCCAGTATGAACTGGAAGTCTACCAACAGAAATAACACAGGCTCAAACGACCAGGAGGACAGGCTATGGCTATTCTGGACCGCATTGGGACGATTATTCGCGCCAACCTCAACGACATGTTGGACAAGTCCGAAGACCCGGAGAAGATGCTGGACCAGATTCTGCGGGACATGAAGTCGGCCATCGAGGAGGCGCGGGGTCAGGTGGCGGAGATGATCGCCCAGCAGCGCATGATCGAGGCCGATGTCCAGCGCGCGACGACGATGGTCAACGAGTGGGACGCCAAGGCGCGAGCGGCCGTCCAGCAGGGCCGCGATGATCTGGCCCGCGACTCGCTGCGCCGCAAGGCCGACTACAAGAAGAACCTCGACCTGTATCAGCAGCAGTTGGACACTCAGCGCGGCCTGGTCCAGAAGCTCAAGGACGACCTGGCGCAGTTGGAGTTTAAGTATGACGACGCCGTGCGCCGCCACGACGAGCTGATCAACCGCAGCCGCCGTGCCGCCGCTCAGCAGCGTCTCTCGCAGCAGGCCCAGAAGTTCAACACGATGGACCCGACGTCCGAACTGTCCCGCATGGAGGCCAAGATTAGGGGCCAGGAGGCCCAGGTCGAGGCCGACCAGGCGATGCAGAGCCTGTCGCTGGACGCTCAGTTCCAGGAACTGGAGCGCAGCGGCGACATCGAGGACGAGCTGGCTCGCCTCAAGAGCGAGACGAGCGCGCCCGCGCCGAAGAAGCCGAGCGGGGGCGAGGCGTACCCGTCGTAGCAGGGGCTAGGGACTAGGGACCAGGGATTACGGACGGAAGGAAGAAGGCGGAAAGCGGAAGGCGGAAAGTAGAAGCGCCGTGCGGGTGAAGACCGAGAGATAACAGGCGAACTCGTACTGTGTCTCTCGGTCTTCGTATTGTCCTGGCCGTCCCCCAACCCTAGTCGCCCGGCTCGGCCAGGTTGCCGGAGCGCGGCGGGGCGGCGGCCGGGCGTGAGCGCCGCCAGAGCGCGACGAGGCCGAGAACGAGGAGAAGCGGGAGAGCCAACGGCAGCCCCACGACGACGGTCCAGATGGCGGCGTCCGCTAGCCGCTGGACGAGGCTCACCGTGACGCGAGAAGCATCGCGGGCGGTGTCACCGGGGTTCCAGCCCGGCACGGGCGTCGGCGTGGGCGTGAGGGTCGGCGTCGGCGTCACCGTCGGCGTGGGCTGGGCGACGCGCAGGTCAATGGTGATGGTTGAGAGGGCGGCGCGGTTCTTGGTGAACTCCATACGGCCCTTGATCTCCTCCAACTGGCGCTGCACCTCGGCCAGTTGCTGGTTGACCCGCAGCGCCTCCTCAACCGTCTTGGCCTGGTCCAGGAACGAGCGGATGCGCGCCTCGGTGGCCTCCAGGTTGCGCCGCCGCGATTCCAGGTCCACCAACTGGTCGGTCACATCCTGGCTGGCGATTTGCCGACTATCCAGCCGCCCGCCCGGTAACTCGCTCAGCCGCTTGAGCGTCTCCTCGAAGGTATTGACCGGCACGCGCAGCACGACAGTGGCGGTCCGCTTGACCCCCGACTCCTGCGTCCGCTGGTCGAGGATGAAGCCGCGCAGTTCGGCGGCCAGGGCGATGATACGGTCAATGCTGCGGTCCACGTCGTCCACCGCCATCTGAAGCTGGGCGGTCTTGATGATGTCGCGGTCTACCTGGGCCAGCGCCGCCACCGTGTTCACCTGGCCCGCGTCAGCGGCTTTGGCCGCTGGCGCCGAGGTCGCGGCAGGCGCGGCCTTAAGCCCTTCCGCCACGGGGGCGCCGCCTGGCGCGCCACCGCCGCCGCCCCCGCCTGTGGTCGGTAGACCTTCGCGGCGAGCGGGGGCCTGGGCCGCCGGCGCCTGGGCGGGCGCGGCGTACGAGGCGGCGGGGGCGCTCGCCCCCTCCGATCGGTCGCTATAAGCGGCGGTGGGGGCCGCAGGCGGGGTCGCCTTGGGGCCGGTCTGGCAGCCGGCCAGGACGACCAGCAGGGCCAGCAGGCTCAGCCAACGGAGCGAGTACACGAGTCGCATGGGTCTCCTCCTTACATGCACGCCTTCGTCACACAAGACACGCTGGTTAAGAGACGTGAC